>JBBIJG010000017.1:0-6407 GCA_037446095.1 Caldilineae bacterium | reverse complement strand
CCATCCCAAGCCTCTGATTTTCAAGAAGGAGCGGGATTTGTCCCACCAGGAGCTCGATGCGCTCTTCGCGGAGGCGCTGAGCATTGAACCAAGGTGGGAACTGAAGCCGGGTCTGCTCTCCAGAATGGTCGGACTGCTGACTCGAAAAGCACACCCTGAATCCGAGGAGAAGGAAAGCAAGACGCTGTTGCTGGATGGACCGGTGGACGAGCTGCCCGTCATTGATGATTTCCGCTGGAACAGGGCGGCCAACCGCAACCATCTGTTGGCCGTGGTCATCTGGTGGGTGGTTATCGAGGTGCTGGGGTTGATCGCCTGGCCTCTGGCCTTCGCTGTCTTCCCTTATCTCCAGGACCGGGGCTATGTCCTGGCCAGGAGCCTGGGCTTGCTGTTCGTAGCCTATCTGACCTGGCTGGCCGCCAGCTTGCGTCTGCTCACCAACAGCCTGCCGACCGTTTTGCTGGCCCTCTGCCTCCTTCTCCTGCTCTCCCTTTACCTTTTTTTCAGGAACAGGGTTCAGTTTATCGCCTTCTGCCGAAGCCGATTCCGTTTGATAGCGATCAACGAGCTCCTCTTTGCTTCTGCTTTTCTCCTTTTCGTAGGTATCCGTCTGCTGAACCCGGACCTGTGGCAACCGTGGACCGGGGGCGAGAAGATGATGGAGTTCGCCTTCCTCAACGCCATTCTCAAAAGCCCCTATTTCCCTCCCTACGACCCTTACTTTGCCGGCGGCTATATCAATTATTACTACTACGGTCAGTTCATAGTGTCCATCCTGGTCAAACTGACAGGTATCCAGCCCTCGGTGGCCTTCAATCTGGCAGTACCGACGCTGTTTGCTCTGACGGTGGGAGGGGCTTTTTGTGTCGTTTACAACCTGACGGCCAGGGGGGTTGAAGAGGGCCTGCCAGCGCTCCCTGGTCGTCCCATCTACTGGGGGCTTCTCGGTTCCCTCTTTGTGGCCGTGCTGGGCAACCTGGATGGCATGGTACAGATGGTGAAGAAAATCGGCGACCTGGGCGGCAGCAGCTTTCACAGCACGATTCCCGGCCTGGAAGGGCTGGTCCGTCTAGAGCCCGGCCTCATCAAGGTGCTCTCCGGGCAACCCTTGCCGGTTTTCGACTACTGGAGTCCCACCCGGGTCATTCCTTTCACCATCAACGAATTTCCCTATTTCAGCTTCCTCTTCGCCGATCTGCACCCTCATATGATCGGTATCCCTTTCACCATCCTTCTCCTGGCTCTGGCTTTCAATGTGGTAGCCGGGAGCAAAGGGGCATGGGGGGGCGCTTTGGAGAAGTCCCTTGGCTGGGCTGTCCTCCCTCTCAGTCTGGGAGCCCTGGCCGTCATCAACACCTGGGATTTCCCGACTTACCTGGGCATCATCGGCTGTGCCTTCCTCCTCCGCCAGTGGAAGGGAGGCCGCCTTAATCTTCTCCGAGTGGTTGTCGCAGCCATCCTGGTGGGTAGTCTGAGCCTGGGTCTCTACTGGCCGTTTTTCCAGCACTACAAGGCGCTGCACGTGGGGGTGGGCCTGGTCAAAGGACGGACCGACCTGCGGCCTTTTGTGAGCATTTGGGGCTTTTTCCTCTTCGTGCTCATCTCTTTCCTGCTGACCGGGCTGCTGCGACAGCGGTCCAGGCTGGGCCTCTTGCGGTTCCTGCGGTTGGTGGCGAAGCGTTGGGAGACTCTGCCCCATCTGGATGAGCTTTACAAAGCTCTGGTGCGTCGGCAAACGATGGGCTACCTTCTCGGTGTGTATGCCTTGGGGGTAGCTTTGGTCGTGGTGGTCGTGCTGGCCTTGCTTGGCTATTGGGTGCTGGCTTTGTTAACTCCTCCCCTCATTCTGGCTGCGCTGTTGCTCCTGTACCGTGAAGCTTCGGCCGAAGAGTTGTTCACCTATTTTCTGATCTTTGCCGGTTTCCTGGTCCTGGTGGGCTGTGAGTTGTTCTACCTGAAGGATTTCCTCCAGGGGGGAGACTACCGGCGCATGAATACCATTTTCAAGTTCTACATCCAGGTTTGGGTGCTCTTCGGACTGGCGGCGGCCGCGGCTTTACCCCGGCTGTGGGCCAGCCTGAGGCGCTGGCGCTCCGGGATGTGGGGCTATGCCTGGAAGGGCCTTTTCTCTGTGCTGCTCCTCTCGGCCTGTGTGTACCCGGTCCTGGGCACACCGCAGCGGGTGATGGACCGCTTTCCCGGCCCAAGGCCACCCATCGGCACCCTGGACGGCATGGCCTACATGACGGTGGGTTCCTACGCCTGGCCTGACGCCAGCAATCGCATCGAGCTAAAGTATGACTACGAGGCCATCCAGTGGCTGCTGGCCAACGTCCGGGGCACCCCCGTCATTGCCGAGGCCGCCCTGCCTTATTACCGGGAGGGCGGGTCACGAGTGGCTTCCTACACCGGCCTGCCCAGCCTTTTGGGGGCTCAACACGAGGGTGAACAACGCTACGGCTGGCAGGTCGGCCAGCGAGACAGCGAAGTCAGAGAGTTCTACACGACAGAGGACCCTCGGCGCGCCCTGGAGCTTATCCGTAAATTGGACATTTCCTACATTTATGTAGGCCGGCTGGAGCGCACCGTCTACCACCCTCTCGGCCTGGCCAAGTTTGACCGGATGGTTGAGGAAGGCTATTTGACCGTGCCGTACTCGAACGCAGAGGTGAAGATTTACAGAGTGGTGGGAGAGCGGCTTTGACAGACTGGTGAGAAGGTGATACAATGATCATTGCCTTTGTGCGGGGCTGTTTTGCTGAAACGGCGGAGGAAGTTCTGGCGCTGGGCGGGGATGTACAATGGCAGAGTGAAGGAGGGACGAGTCAAATTGTCCAGCATCGTTTATTTCGCCAGTGCGAGAGCAACCAGGTGGGATTACAAATACAGTCTGATCGGCAAGCTGGAGGAACTCATCAAGCGCCTTGACTTCCCTCAGCACATTGCGCCCGATGAGTACGTGGCCGTCAAAACCCATTTCGGCTCCGAAGGGGCTCATCGCATCGTGCGGCCCGTCTTTCTGCGCAAGATCGTTGAAGGGATCAAGGCTGTGGGTGGCAAGCCTTTTGTGACCGACACGACCCGGATCATGGGTTGGGATTACCTGGAGGTGGCTAACCGAGAGGGCATCAATCCCATGTCGGTGGGGGCGCCGGTTATCCTGGCCGATGGGCTGTTCGGCTACGACAATATACCGGTCCAGGCCGGCCCTATCCTGGGGCAGATCGCCGTGGCCTCGGCCATCTACGATGCCCCGGCCATGGTGGTGGTTTCCCATTGCAAAGGTCACATCCAGGCCGGCTTCGGGGGGGCCATCAAGAACATTGCGATGGGCGGGGTCAGCGGCCGGCATCGCAGCGGGGACTGGAAACAGGCTCGCGGGCATCTCCACGCTACCGGGGAGATGAATATGGTGCGCGATCTGGAGTTGTGTACCCTTTGCCTGCAATGCTATCACGTCTGCCCTGTGGGGGCCATCCGTTTCGATGGGGAGACCCTTTCTTTCGATGAGGAAAAGTGTTGGCGCTGTGGGCGTTGTGCCCGTGTCTGCCCGGAGGGGGCTATTGAGCCAGGAGGAACCCGCCAGAACTTTCAGAAGGCCCTGGCCGAGGCGGCCCAGGCCGTGCTCAGTACCTTCAAGCCGGGCAAGGTGCTCTATTTCAACTTTGTCCTGGAGGTCCAGCCAGAGTGCGATTGCATGCCCATTGCTGACACCCCGGTGGTTCAGGACCAGGGCATCCTGGCTTCTACGGATATTGTGGCTATCGAGCAGGCAGCCTATGATCTGATTAACAGGGCCGCCCCCCTGCCCCAGTCCCTGGCAGCAGACAGGGGGGTGCGCCAGGGGGAGCGGATTCTGGCCGAAGCCCTGGGCATTGACGGTCAGGAGCACATTGATGCGGCGGCTGAGTTGGGTCTGGGGAGCAAAGAATACGAGTTGGTTGAAATAGAAGCTCTACGCACAAGCCCATCATACCGATCGGAGACGTGACCGTGTTTGTGCCCTTTTGCTTCAAGATAGGTCGGGAGTGTCCTTTTGCCGGTGAAATTGAAGAAGACCCGCGGCTCATTTTCGTGTTGATGCCCTTTGCGCCCGACTTCGACCAGGTCTATCAACAGGGCATCAAACCCACCTGGGAGGAGCTGGGCTTTCGGGTGCTGCGGGCCGACGAAGAGTTTCACGTCCACGACATCATGTGCCGTGCCATTTGCCAGAACATCCAGCGGGCCCGTTTCATCGTGGCGGACATGACCGGCCGCAACCCCAACGTCTTCTACGAACTGGGTCTGGCTCACGCCTTTGGCAAACCCGTCATCCTCATCACCCAACACAAAGACTACGTACCCTTTGACTTGCAGGCCATCCTCTACATCAACTACGGGGTTGGCAGAGAGAACATTGCCGAGTTAAGAAGTGCGCTCAGGAGGATGGCCCAGGGATTGATCGCCATGGAGACTGTGCCCCGGCCGCCGAGCCAGAGGTTGGTTGATCTGGCTGCCGAGAGAGAGGTCAGGAAGCTGCCGGAGGTCATTGTCTGGGAGAAAGACGGCAAGGAGATGGTCCTGATCCCGGCCGGCGAATTTCTGATGGGCACCTCTGAGACAAGGGTGGAAAGTCTGGTCAGGCAAGGGGGGCAAGATTTCTTCAGTCGTGAGACGCCGCAGCACAGGGTCTATCTGCCGGATTTTTACATTGACCGCTATCCGGTGACCAATGCCGAATTTCAGCGGTTTGTGGAGGCCACGGGTTATCGCACCCAGGCCGAAAAAGACGGATACGGGCGGGTCTGGGATGGCAGCAAATGGGAGCAGGCCGAGGGGACAGACTGGCGTCACCCTCAAGGGCCCCACAGCACCATTGCCGGCAGGATGGACCATCCGGTGGTCCAGGTGAGCTGGAATGATGCCGTAGCCTACGCTCGCTGGGCAGGCAAACGGCTGCCCACTGAACACGAGTGGGAGAAAGCCGCCCGGGGCCTGGATGGGCGGGAGTGGCCTTGGGGCAATGCATGGGTTGAGGGCCGATGCAACACCAGGGAAGCAGGCATTGAAGACACAACCCCGGTGGGCTCCTATTCTCCGTTCAGCGATAGCCCCTATGGGGTGGCCGATATGGCCGGTAATGTTTGGGAGTGGACAGCCGATTGGTTTGCGCCCTATCCCGGTACCACGTGCATGTCCAATGATTTCGGGGAGCAATATCAGGTGGTCCGGGGAGGCTCCTGGTTCCGTGAATATTTGTTTGCCCGCTGTGCCTGTCGCTTTCGGTACGTTCGTGGCGGCCGGGGTGGGGACATCGGCTTTCGCTGTGTGAGAAGCACGCCCCTTCCAGGAGTCTAACGCATTTGACTTTTGTGCCAGGTCACCACTATGCGCAAGCTGACGGGAGGGGGAAGTGGGCAGCCAGCTTGGAGTTCCGAGTGGAGATGAGGATTGGACGAGGTCCTGGCCGCTTTCCGCTGGTGGCTGATCATCGAGATACTGGGCCTGGTCGCCTTGCCGCTGAGCGTGCGGCTGTTCAGGCATCTGCCCGACCGGGGCTATGCCCTAGCTAAACCTTTGGGGTTGCTTCTGGCCAGTTATGTGTTATGGCTCGGAGCCACCTTTGGCTTGTTGCACAACAGCGTCGGAGGCATCGTCTTCTCGATCCTGGTGGTGGGGGCTTTCTCTGGGTGGCTTTACACCAGAGAAAAAGATGACCGCCTCCTGGCCTTGGTGAAAGAAAGAAGATGGGCCATCGCCACTGGCGAAACACTCTTCACCCTGGCCTTTGGCCTGTGGTCCTTCTATCGGGCTTACAACCCGGAGATTGCGGGCACTGAGAAGCCGATGGAATTCGGCTTCCTCAATGCCATCCTGCGCAGTGAGACTTTCCCTCCCCACGACCCCTGGCTCTCCGGCTTTGCCATCAGTTACTACTACTTCGGCTATCTGATGATGGCCATGCTCACCAGGCTGTCGGGCGTGCCGTCCGGTATCGCTTTCAATCTGGGCATCGCCTTGCTCTTCGCCCTGACGATGACGGGGGCGTTCAGCCTGGTCTATAATCTGGTCAAAGGCGCTGCAGAGGTTGAGGGCAAGCCCTTCAGAGCCATCCTCTACGGCGTCCTGGGCTCCCTCTTGGTCGCCGTGGTGGGCAATCTAGAAGGCGCGCTGGAGGTTTTACACGCTAAAGGAATCGGTTCGGCAGGCTTTTGGCGCTGGCTGGACCTGAAAGACCTGGGAGAGGCTCCGACCACCAACACCTGGCTGCCCACTCGCTACCTGTGGTGGTGGCGGGCTTCCCGCGTTATCCACGACAGGGATCTGTTGGGCAGGGATATGGAGGTCATTGACGAGTTCCCCTTCTTCAGCTTCCTGCTGGGCGACATGCATCCCCACGTCCTGGCTTTGCCTTTTGTCCTTCT
>JBBIJG010000016.1:5654-13788 GCA_037446095.1 Caldilineae bacterium | reverse complement strand
AATCATTACCCATGGACGGGATGGCTTACTCGTTCCGCCGCAAGACCCCCGTGCGCTGGTCCAGGCCATCATGTCCTTGACCCAGTCCCCTGACCACACACACCAGATGCGCCAGGCGGCTATCGAAACAGCTCGCCGCTATACTTTCAATAAAATTGCCGATCAGGTCGAGACCTATCTCCAGGCCGTTATAGATCAGCATCGTTCAGCATGAGCATTCTCTTCGCCGGTTCTTTGCCCTACCTGCCAGTGGCCGGAATCAAAAATGAGAATTCTATGGATCACAAGTAACTTACCTTATCCACCAACTACCGGAGAAAAAATCCGCGTCTGGCACTTGTTGCAGCAAATCGCTCCGAGCCACGACGTCACATTGCTATCGTTACTTGATTCCCCTGACGAGGTTCAATTCCTGCCTCATTTGCAGCGATATTGCACTCAAGTGGAAACGGTTGTCAAACAACGGCGCCGCCCTAGAGGGAAGCTGCTTCTGCGCCTGCTGAAGGCAATGCTCAAAGGGCAACCTCCACGGAACGGTATAGCCTATTACGAAGCGATGAAACGGAAAGTACAAGAACTGACTAGCCAGCCCTTTGACATCATTCATATCGAACAATCCCACATGGCGCCCTACATCGAATTCGTGACCCATGCCGGTAGTACTGCCCACCTGATAACCTTACATAATGTGGGAGCGGCCCAATGCGAACGCATTTTAAAAGTTCAATCCGGCTTTCAGGGTCGTTTGTGGACCTGGCTGGACTGGTTTTTCGTACGCCGGTGGGAACCGACCTATCTGGCTCGTCACTTTGACAAGTGTATCGTTGTCTCACCGGTGGATGAAGCCTTGTTGCGCCAGGCCAATCCCACCCTGGACCTGGCGGTAGTGCCCAACGGTGTTGATACATCTCAATATAGTCTCTTGCCAGAAACCCCCGGTTCAAAGGAAATTCTTTTTATCGGCAAGATGAACTATGCACCCAATGTGGATGGCGTGCGGTTCTTTTATCGCCAGATTTTTCCTCTGGTTCGGAGCCAGGTGCCGGAGGCACACCTGCTGATCGTAGGTGCAGAGCCGGTAGCCGAAGTGCGGGCTCTGGCCGCTGATCCGGCTGTGACGGTGACCGGCCAGGTAGAGGATATTGTACCCTACTATCAGCGTAGCTGCCTGTCTGTGGTACCCTTACGCGCCGGCAGCGGCACCCGGCTCAAGATTCTGGAGTCTATGGCTCTGGGACGGCCCGTGGTCTCGACTAATCTGGGATGTGAAGGATTGGTTGTAACTCACGGCGAAAACATCCTCGTCGCAGATACTCCAGCCGATTTCGCCGCACAGACCGTTCGACTGTTGAACGACAGGGAACTGAGACGATGTCTCATCGTCAATGGACGCCGACTTGTCGAGACAACCTACGACTGGCAAGCCATTGCCCAACAATTACTACAAATATTCAATGAAGTGAACAAGCGAGGCGATGTTGCGCGTCCTGTTAATAGATTTTAATTTCTTTGAATACACTATCTCTCTGGCTAATGCTCTAGTAACCCAGGTTCAGGTGGCCCTGCTTGTGCCAGACAGCTTTCAGGGTGTAGCTGATGCGCTGTCTCCTGATGTCAATTTAGCTTACTTTCATAAGTCGCGTTTGCGCTCACCATCAAACTTGAAAATGATGCGAGAGATCAACCAAGCCTTGCAACGTTGGCAACCAGATGTGGTACATCTGCTGGCGGTGAACCCATGGTTCAATCTCGGATTACTCTTTCATCGCCCGTACCGTCTCATTACAACTGTTCATGATCCGGTGATGCACGCTGGTGATGCCTCACAACGTAAAATACCTCAAATGGTACGTGATGTGGTTATATACCGTTCGCACAGGGTCATTACCCATGCGGAGGCATTAAAAGAGATCATTTTGCAACGCTTCAACCTGCCAACGGAGCGTGTGGCTGTCATTCCCCATGGCGAGTTTTCTATCTACCGCCACTGGAACGCCGAAACCTGGCCGGAGCAAGAGGGAAACATTCTTTTCTTTGGACGTATCTGGCCCTATAAGGGACTTGACTACCTTATTGCTGCCGAGCCAGCTATCAGTCAGGCGTGTCCTTACGCTCGGATTGTTATCGCCGGGCAGGGCAAGGATATGGAGCGATATTATGCCATGATGACCCACCCTAATCGGTTCGAAGTGTTCAATTACTACATCCCTCATGCTGACGTACCTCGTCTGTTTCAACAAGCGAGCGTTGTTGTGTTGCCTTATATTGAGGCTTCGCAGAGCGGTGTCATCCCATTAGCCTATGCCTTTGGCAAGCCAGTCGTGGCCACCACGGTCGGAGGCATTCCAGAAATAGTAGACCACGGCCTGACAGGCCTGTTGGTGCCCCCCGGGGATAGCGACGCTCTGGCTGAGGCAGTAATTAGCCTATTGCAAGACCGAGAAACCCGCTACCGGATGGGACAACTGGCTCTGGAGAAAGCCCAAAATGAGCTGTCCTGGACTACCATCGCCCAGCAGACAATGAAGGTCTATCAAGCAACGATACAGGATCATCATGATTGAGGCCCTGTGGTAGAATGGAGTTGAACCCTTGGCTACTTTAATCAATGTCTATAAATAGCACCACTCGATCTGGAATACCATGCTGGACCTTATGCTAGGCAGCGCACCTGACGCATTTTCCTGGTGATAATCGAATGAAACCGGCCCTTACCTTCTTCTTTGACGCCCTTAAACCGGAAAGCCTGGAACACATGCCCTTTCTGAACTCGTTCGCTTATAAGCGGCGAATGCGCTCGGAACTGGGGCACTCTGTCACCTGCCATCCCTCGATGTACAGCGGGGTCCACCCCAACAAGCACTTACAGTGGTTCGTCTGGCAGTATGACCCTGTCGGCACGCCTTTCAAATGGGCGCGGGCGTTTAAATACCTGAGCTTTATAGATAACCTGCCCGCCCGCTATTTTTTGCACAAGTACACGCGCCTGTTCCGCGCGGGGAATACCGCCTGGTTTGGCGTGCCTCTCCTGGTCAACTTGCCGCTCAAATACTGGCCCTTCTTCAACGTGGTCGAAGACCGGGCCTGGGACGAGCCGGGCTATCTCAGGGAATATCCCACTGTCTTTGACATACTGCGTCAGCATAACATAGACTTTGAAATAGTGGGCATGACCAAAGGTGCCGGCGACGAGTTCGTCCAGCTTGGCCAGCATGAGTTCAAGGAAATCCGTCCATGGACCTACTTTTTCCTGGGCAGCATAGACAGCTACTCCCACCGTTACGGCCAAGACGCGCCAGAGACGGTGGAGCGACTGCACCGTCTCGATCAACTGGTGGAGGCCAAGTACGAGGCCTACGCCCGCCGTGTCCCTGACTTTGACGTCTTTATCTTCTCCGACCATGGCCATATCCGCGTCGAGAGGAGGGTGGACATCCATCAAATCTTCCGAAAACATGGGTATAGCTTGGATCGTTTCATCCATCTGGTGGAATCGAATTACCTTCGCTTCTGGTTTCGTAACGACGATGAGCGCGCCATTGTGGAGCGTATCTTGTCCACCCTCGAAGAGGGATTTATACTTACCGACGAGCACTTGCGCCACTATCATCTAAATATGCCGGATAATCGCTACGGCGACCTGATTTTCTATCTTGATGCACCGTATCTCTTCACCAAAACTATCTGGGGCTTCAGTCGGGGACAAAAATCCATGCATGGCTACCTGCCCGATTATCCTGACTCGGATGGTGTCTTTCTCAGTCAGCGTCCTCTGATTGAGGGGACTCATGTAGAGTTGGTAGATATATTGCCTACGCTATTAGATTCGCTAGACGTGCCAATCCCCAATTACATAGATGGACAAACCCTGTGGGCGTAAATGGCATACCAAGTGCAACAATGGTACGGAGATCGTTCCTTAGAAGCGTATATTATGGAAAATATCAATAATATCGAAAAATGTCCGATTTCAGGAATCCACTCCAATGAGATATTTGTTTTTGAGTATTATGATGGTCATATCGTTGATATAACGAACTGATTTCGTTAGTGTGCTGAACAGAGGTTCATTGTACATGGGCAGGTATACTGCTCTAGATGATCCGATCGTGGACCAGACTATAGAGGATCATTTGCAGAAGATCGTTACGGCGATCCGGTCTCGAATAAAACCGTGGGCGATTGTTCTACGCGGCAGTTTCGGCCAGGGTGAAGGCAGTGTGGTCGTAGAAGACGATCGTCTACAGTTTCTCAGCGACTACGAGCTATTTGCTATCACGCCTCATTACCGGCATCGCCAATGGTTGCAGACCGTTGCCCGGCAAATGACGGCTCAATTGGGAGTGGAAACCAGTATCGCCAGGGTTCATCCGTACAACATTGTGCGCAACAGCCTGGGTAATTGGCCTGTCGGAGGTATTGCCCGACCCACCATCGCCATGTACGAGGTGCAAAACGGAGGACGCACACTTTACGGCGAGCATCTGCTGAACCGGGGACCGGCTATTGATCCTCGCACCCTGGATATTTGGGCCGGGCTCCGATTGATGCTGAACCGCATGGCTGAATCATTGGACCGCCTGTCATCGCCCCACAAGGATTGGGAGGGGTTACGCTGGGTCAATAAGACGGCATTGGCCTGTGCCGAGGCTCTGCTAATCGTCCACGGGCAATATCACTTCTCCTACGCAGAACGAGGCCATCGCTTCGCCAACTTGGTGCCCCGGTTAGAGCCTGTACTGACCCAAGCGAGCCATTTGCCTGACTTGATACACCGAGCCACCACTTTTAAATTGCGTCCCTCCCTGGATCTCTATCCCGAACCTATGCCAACGATATGGCATCAGGTCAAGCAAGCTTGTGATGCTACATTTCGCTATGTGATCGAAAACTATTTGGGATTCTCTTTTCATAGCTATGCTGAATTTCCTGACTCCTACCTGAACCGAGTGCAGAACAAAACAACGTCACCAGCCCCCTTGACTCAGAATTTGCTGCACCTCCTAAGATGTCTGCGCGCTCGACGCCGCCCACCCATGAGTCTGATCTGTGCTGCGTATCCAGCTCACCAGATCGTTTTCGCTGTGATACCACTCTTGTTCTTGGGAGACGGCGATGGGGTCTTACCAGAGGCCCGTCGCTGGCTGGAAAAGGTGTGCCAACTTGAAGCACCTCGGGCAGAATACCAGGCAGAGTTAAATTACTTACGAAATTGCACTTTGCAGGCCTGGAGAGATTTCTGTTATGGTCTGTGGGACGCCATATAACAAAAATGGATACATTTAATATAGCCTATATATTATTGAGATTCCCTCATTTAACTGAAACATTTGTCGCAGACGAGGTCTGGGAGGTGCAGCAACAAGGGGTTCGGGTAAACCTGTTCTCACTCCTCAAGCCCAGACAAGGCCCCGTGCAACCCACGTCAAAACGATTGGCGGAGGACACCCACTATGCACCTGAGCTCTGGTCCTGGCGATTGTGGTGGGCCCAACTGTACTTCCTTGCCAGATCACCTTCCGTCTATCTTGCCCTGTTGACCCGCCTGGTTCGACAGCCTTACCCCAAAAGATTCCTGTTCCTTTTCTTCAGGCGAATGCTCATCTTCTTAAAAGCAGTGTCCCTGGCTTATGAATTGAAAGACACATCCGTTAAGCTGGTGCATACTCATTTTGCCTGGCTCTCAGGAGCGGCCGCCTGGGTAATCTCGAAGCTGCTGGATATACCCTTTACCGTGACGGTACATGCCTATGACCTTTACTCCTCCAATGACCTGCTACGTTTGACGGTCTGCTCGGCTGCGCGGATTGTGGCCATCTCAGAGTATAACAAGCGCATGGTACTGAAGATGTGCCCGGGCCTGAGAGAGGGTCTGATCTCTGTGATCCACTGTGGCATCAACCTGGAGCGATTCGCACCACCAGCCCGATTGAGCAATAATGGCCAAGACTCACTTTTGATCCTATCGGTGGGCAGCCTGATCGAGAAGAAAGGGCATGAATACTTGATACAAGCTTGCCAACAACTCAAGGCTGGGGGGGTGAACTTTCGGTGTACCATCATCGGCCAGGGACCAAGGGAGGAGCTTTTGAGACGGCTGGTGCATGACTGGGAACTGGAAGGCCGGGTCGTTTTGGCCGGTGCCCAACCACAGGAGGATGTCTTGAAAGCATATTGCAATAGTGATCTGTTCGTCCTCGCTTCTGTGGTGGCATCTGACGGTGATCGGGATGGTATTCCTGTGGTACTTATGGAAGCCATGGCCATGCAAATTCCTGTCATCTCCACACGGGTCTCAGGGATTCCAGAACTGGTGCGGCACAAGGAGACCGGGTGGCTGGTACCCGAACGGGATGCGATGGCGATTGCCGATGCTATTGCCCGTCTGGCTAATGATGACAGGTTGCGTGTCCGTCTGGCGCATAACGGGCGCGCTTTGGTCGAGAGAGAATTCGAAATTAGAAGCAACGTGAGCCAATTGATAAGCGTATTTCGACAGGTGATTGGAGAGTCCGATGTAGCAGCTACCTCGTCAGGAGGGTATGTTCAGACCAGGGTGTAGGGAATGATCAGATGAGGTCCATTCTCTTCTCTGTGCGATCTAAAGGCTTGCTGAAGTATCTGAGGCGAGGCCAAACTATAGTGAGGAACTATGGTCTGACGCCATCTAAAATGGCACAAACATTAGGCCAATTCAGCCAGATACTCCAAACATTTCAATGTGGAGCGACTTGTCCTGCTACGGCTGTCGCTGTAAAACGTAACAGTAAGAGCCTGGAAAAATACGTGGTTCAAGGCATAGAGTTTGCACTCCATGGCTATCGCCATATAGATCTTTCACAGCTTACCCTGGAAGAGCAGGTGACTCACCTACGTCGCGCTCAGGACGTTTTCGCCACAGCAGGGATTCCTGCCACCGGTTTCCGCGCTCCCTATCTGCGTTTCAATGAGAATCTATGGACGGCGGCCAGGGAGGTTGGCCTCACCTATGTGAGCAATCAACCCTTGTTGTGGAACGTGCTCGACGGCGAATCGCTTTCCCCGACAGCTAAAGTGGCCTATGAGCGAGCTATTACCTTTTACAGGCCCTGGGATGCAAGCGAGCAGCCATCCTTGCCCCATTTACACGGTCAAATTGTCGAAATACCCGTGTCTTTACCCGATGATGAGATGCTCCTCGACCGGCTGGGCGGTGAGGACAATGACTTGGTCGAGAAAGCCTGGCAACGCATACTATTGGAGACCTATCAGCGAGGAGAACTTTTCACCCTTCAGTTGCATCCCGAGCGGGTTGTTAGATGCGCGGACGGGCTCTCTGCGGTGCTGGACGAGGCACGGGCGCTCAGGCCCCCGGTGTGGATCGCCCGCCTTGATGAGATCGCTGCTTGGTGGCGGGCCCGGGCCGGAGCAAGTGTGGAGATAACCGACGTCGGCGATGGGGGAGTGCACCTGGCGGTGACCGGCCCCGAAGGCACCACCGTGCTGGCCCGCGCCGTCGAGGTTGACGCCCCCACCGCACCTTGGACCGATGGCTACCGACGAGTGGAGGCGATGACTTTCACCATGCGCGCTCCCCAGCGGCCTTTCATCGGCCTCTCGCCCGCCACCTCACCAGAGCTGGCTGGCTTTTTGCGCCAACAAGGGTATATCGTTGAAATTAGCCTGGAAAGCCATCGTTATGCGTACTATTTTGATCAGGCAGAATTCGCCGCTGGGCAGGAGCGTCCGCTGCTGGCTCAGATTGAGGGAACAGGCCGTCCCCTGGTGCGGCTGGGCCGCTGGCCAGGCGGCGCCCGCAGTGCTCTGGCCGTCACTGGCGATATTGACGCCCTGACTTTGTGGGATTATGGTCTGCGCTTCTTTGGGAGGTGAGAGTGTTGTGAGCATCACTATTGTCCGCACCCTACCGGAAGAACAATGGCGCCGTTTCGTGTGGGATCATCCCCAGGGCAATATCTTCCACACCCCGGAGATGTTTCGGGTGTTTGAGCGAGCCAAAGGACATCACCCCACCTTGTGGGCTGCCGTTGATAGCAGCCATTGTCCACTGGCCCTCCTGTTGCCAGTACAGATCACGCTGATGGATGGCCTGCTGCACCGGTTCACCACCCGTGCCGTAGCTTATGGCAGCGTG
>JBBIJG010000016.1:0-5629 GCA_037446095.1 Caldilineae bacterium | reverse complement strand
GAGGGCAAGGAAGCACTGGCAATGCTGTTAGAGGCTTACAAGCGAGAGGTAAAGGGGAGCGTTTTGTTTACCGAGTTGCGCAACTTGTCGGATCTGAGCGAGATCCAGCCAGTGCTGAGTGAAAAGGGCTTTGCTTACGAGGGCCACTTGAACTTCCTAATAGACCTCACGCGACCCTGTGAAGAGATCTGGCAAAGCATACGCTCGAATGCTAGACGCAATATCAGAAGGGCCCGCAGTTTACAAGTTGTTGTTAAAGAAGCCAATGACCTTGATTTGGTCTTTTCCGCTTATGCTCTGTTGGGCAACACTTATAAACGTTTCCAAGTGCCATTGGCTGATGATTCTCTTTTTCGGTCTGCCTTCGAAACCTTGCACCCACAAAATATGCTGAAAATCTTCGCAGCCCAAATTGGAGATGTAGATATAGGCGTCTTAATGCTGTTAATATACAAGGACACCATTTACTATTGGTACACTGGCACAGCCAGAGAATATGCCTCCTATCGAGCAGGGGATCTGCTCGTTTGGCACGCTATAGAATGGGGTAACCAGCATGACTTTCACACCCTCGACTTTGGCGGCGCCGGCAAGCCAGGGGTGGAGTACGGCGTGCGCGACTTCAAGGCCAAATTCGGCGGCACGCTGGTCAACTACGGTCGCAATATCTGTGTACACACGCCGGTAAAACTCAAGCTGAGCCAGATGGCCTACCACATCGCCCGGCGATTCTTGTAAGAAAGACATTGAGGGCCATGAATCAACATCACCATCTTCGACGTCACTGTATGGTCGTCTTTGCTCATTACCCTCATTCAGAAACCCGCGTACAACGTGAGGCGGAAGCACTCATTGACCACGGCTACGCGGTTGACGTTATCTGTCTGGGAGCGAAAAAAGAAGCTGTGGTTGACACTCATTACAACGTGACGATCTACCGTTTGCCAATGGCCCGCGTCAAAAGAAAGAGCCTTATGGCTCAATTTCTCGATTACATTGTCTTTTTCGCCCTGGCTTTGGCCAGACTGACAAGGTTGCACTTGGAACGGCGCTACGACGTGGTTCAGGTACACAACCTGCCAGATTTCCTTGTCTTTGCCGCTCTGGTCCCCAAGTTGACCGGAGCCCGGGTTATCCTGGATCTTCATGACCTGATGCCTGAGTTTTATCAAGGTCGTTTTGGACAAGCAGCTAATAGTTTACTGATGCGTCTGATTCTTGTGCAGGAAGAGCTTTCCTGCCGGTTTGCCGACCACGTGATTACCGTCAGCGAGCATTGGCGACAGGCCCTCATCCGGCGAGGCGTTCCTCCTGAAAAATGCAGTGTGGTAATGAACCTGGCTGATCCTCGCATCTTTCGCCCTGTATCTCAAAGAAATACTCTATCCCAAAACAATAATCGCTTTCGTCTGTTCTATCATGGTACGTTGTCCAAAAGGTATGGGCTCGATCTGGTGTTGCAGGCCATAGACCTCGTCCGTCACCAGATTCCTGAGATCCATCTTACGATCATTGGAAGCGGGGAACACCTTGAAGACCTGGAGCGCCTGGCCGATGATCTGAACCTGAGGGAGAACCATGTTCAATTCAGGCCCTATGTGCCTGCTGAGCAGCTCCCCCCTCTCATCGGTGCCGCAGATGTAGGGGTAGTGCCATATCGTAATGATGCCTTTACAGATTCGCTCTTGCCAACCAAGCTGATGGAATACGCTGTTATGGGATTGCCTTCTATTGTAGCCCGGACATCTGCCATCGCTGCCTATTTTGATGAAACTATGGTCCAGTTCTTTACACCAGGCGACGTTGAAGACCTAGCCCGCTGTATTCTCACGTTATACTCTGACCGGAAGCGTCTGGCTCAGTTAGCTCAGGGCATTCAAAAATTCAACCAGCGCTACAACTGGCCAACCCAAAGCGCGGAATACGTTCGCCTGGTGGATCAATTAGCCCAGCTCTGAACAGGTTGAAAGGGACTGCCGGACAAACCAAAGAGGCGGACTTGATTGTACGTTCTTTAGATGAGGGGAAGTGGCGACAATTTATAGAGACCCAGCCGACGGGCAACGTTTTCCACACGCCAGAGATGTTCCAGGTCTTTGCCCGGGCACAAAGACACCGGCCAACGTTATGGGCTGCCACCGACAACACTGGGGAGGTGTTGGCCTTGCTGTTGCCCGTGCAAATCACGCTGATGGATGGCCTGCTGCGCCGCCTGACAACCCGCGCCGTGGCTTATGGCAGCGTGCTGTACGACCCCAGCCCGATGGGCGAAGAAGCGCTGGCGGCTCTCCTGCGCGCCTATGCGCAAAAAGCAGACCGTGAGGTTCTCTTCACCGAACTGCGCAACCTCTCGGACCTGAGCGCTGTTCAGCGGGTGCTCAACGATTGTGGCTTCGTCTACAAAGATCACCTGAATTACCTGATTGACCTGGACCGCCCGCTAGAACAGGTCATGCAGGGCATCGGTGCCCGGACGCGCAAGCATATCCGGCAGGGCTTAAAGAAACAAGAGATTACGGTAGAGGAAGTCACCGAGCGAGGTCAAATAGGAATCTGCTACGACCTGCTTCGGAAATCTTACGCCGCAGCCCGGGTGCCTTTGGCCGACCGGTCTCTGTTTGAGGCGGCCTTCGACGTGTTGTATCCCAAGGGTATGGTCAAATTCTGGCTGGCGCGTGTGGATGAAGTCTATGTCGCCACATCGGTGGAGTTACTTTACAAGAGCATCATGTATGGCTGGTATGGTGGCGTTGACCGCGCTTATGCTAGTTACACACCTAGCGAGCTATTAACGTGGCACATCTTGAAATGGGGTGTGGAACATGGATACAAGGTGTACGATTTTGGCGGTGCAGGCAAGCCAGGCGAGGAATACGGTGTGCGCGATTTCAAAGCCAAGTTTGGCGGCAAACTGGTCTCCTACGGACGCAACACTTGTGTCCATGCGCCCTTTTTGTTACGCTTGAGCGCGCTGGGCTACGGTGTCTATCGTCGTCTATTCGGGCATCGCTTTTGACAGAGTCTGCCGGATTGCAGATTTTATCCTGAGCCGAAGCTCTGAGAATAGCGAAGGGGCAGCTAAGGACCAGTGGGGGCAGGTAAATGGTATGCTGTGCAAGCCCCATAAGCATGAGAGATAGTGCAATGCGCTGGGCTGGACGGTTGGCCGAATTAATTGAGGATTGGAATTACCTGATCCAGCGTGACGGTTTGGGGGTGGCCTTACCTGTAATAGGGCAAGAAATTGCGACGTTGCCGTACCGGCATCTGCAATTTGTTGTCGTAGCCCGTTCCCTTCTAGAGCCACTACCTGAACTACAGCCCAAGATAGCCCTCGAAGTTCGCGAGTTCCGGTCGGCTGACCTGAGCCTGGTGCGACAGATGAACCGTCCTTCTGAAGCTAGGACGTTTGCCCAGCGGCTTGCCCGTGGCCATGTGGGCTTTCTGGCTCTGCACGAAGGTCAGCCGGTCGGATACGCCTGGGCGTGCACCCAGATAGATCCCGCCTTAGAGAAGGTGAACTTGGAACTCGAACCCGGCGTTGTGTTTTTCACGGACGCCTATACAGACCCAGCCTATCGGAAGCTGGGAGTGCAGAAAGTACTCAAACTGGCCCGTCTAC
Source organism: Caldilineae bacterium (assembly GCA_037446095.1). Taxonomy (GTDB): domain Bacteria; phylum Chloroflexota; class Anaerolineae; order E26-bin7; family E26-bin7; genus E26-bin7. The sequence continues at coordinate 2,007 of JBBIJG010000016.1, read as the reverse complement.
AGCGGTTCCGTGAACTGGGATATCGTCAGGCCCTGGCTATTATCGAGGTGGGTAACCACCCATCTTTAGCTGCCTGGAGAAGGATTGGGGGCCAGCCTGTGGGTTGGATGACATTCCTCCGTGTTGGTCCCTGGCGGCGAACCCACTACAGAATAGAAAATATCGAATGAACACCTGTAAGTGTCATTCACCTTATCCATTCAGGGGCTGCCCAGTGCTGCCGGATTTTTAGCAGAGGCAGGTTGTTTTTAGGAAGGCATATACGAATGACACCGATACGTCAAAGGATAGCCAGGGCACTCTATTCTGTGACTCGTCCAAACGTGTTAAAGTGCCTGGACGAACTAAATCAAATTCAGTGGCTGAGCGCGGATGAGCAAATCGCCCTACAGCATAGGTGGCTGGAGCGGCTACTGAAGTATGCCTACACCTACGTTCCCTATTACCGCGATTTATTCAAGGAGATTGGGTTCCACCCGTCTGATTTTGCCGCTGATCCCACCTGCTTTCGAGACATTCCTTTGTTGAGCAAAGACATCGTTCGTCAAGAATACGACCGCCTCATTACCGTAGAGCCGGAAAGACAACGCAACTTGATACGGGCTAAAACGGGTGGCACAACTGGCGAACCGATGTGGTTTATACAAGATCGAATTTATGACGATTATCGTGCGGCCCACATTTTTCACCAAATGGAACGATCGGGGTGGCAACTGGGACAGCCACAAGGCTGGCTGTGGGGACACGTGCTGGCCGGGAGAGATTCCAAACCGACCTCTGTCATGACCAGCTTTAAGGATTGGCTGGTAGGCCGTTTCGAATCGAACGCATTCCATTTAACGCCGGAAAGCATGGAGAAATTCGCCGCCCAGCTTGAAAAGCACCCCGGGTGCGTGGTGTGGAGCTATGTCTCGACTATGTACCGTTTTGCCCAATTTGTGCAGGATAGAGGCCGCCCACTCAAATTGCATGCGGTTTATACAGCGGCCGAACCTCTTTACGATAACCATCGGGAGTTCATCGAGAGTGTCTTTGGCTGCCGGGTATTCAACAGTTATTCTAGTGTAGAAATAGGGCACATTGCCTGTGAATGTGACCGGCACGACGGACTGCATATACTGACGAGAAACTGCTACTTGGAAGTTTTGCGCGATGGCCAACCTGTCCCGGATGGCGAGGAAGGGGAGTTTGTCCTGACCAATTTGACTAACTGGGCCTTCCCCTTCATCCGCTACAGGCTTGAGGATTGGGGGAAAAAGCGCACGCAACCCTGTTCTTGCGGGCGTGGACAGCCCATGCTGGAAGTGGTTGAGGGGCGGATTATAGATTTCTTCAAAACCAGGGATGGCAAGAGAGTCTGGGGAGCGTTTGCCGTACCGATGATTCCTGCCTTGGGAAAGATCAAGCAATATCAAATTGTCCAAAAATCGGTAGACCTGATCGTTTTTCGCATGATCCGGGCGGGCTTTATAGACGAGTCCAAGTTCTCAAATATTGAACAAGCGTGCCGAATCGCTTTGGGGGAAAATGTGCAAGTCGCCTTTGAATTTGTGGATAGTTTACCTGCTACGCCCACCGGCAAACATCGGTATGTCATCTCAGAGGTAGAATAATGTACTCAAATCTTTACCGCGCTATGAGGTTGTTGTGGCCGGGCGGGTTGGAAACCCGGCGACACTTGCGTGAATTAGAACACACGCAATGGCTGTCCCCACCGGAGCTGGAAGCACGGCAATGGGCCCAAATCCGGCAACTGGTGAGGTATGCCTACCAATATGTCCCCTATTACCGGGAGCGATACCAGCGCGAAGGCATTCATCCTGAGGACATTAAGGGCTGGCAAGATTTTCAGGCCCTGCCTTTTCTGACCAAAGAGGATGTGAACCATAACCTGGACAGGCTGATTGTACCTCAGTTGCAAGGCAAGGTGCAACCGGACTCGACCGGAGGCTCCACAGGGCAACCGATGCGGTTTTTCATTGAGGACTCATTTTGGTGGTGGAACGC
>JBBIJG010000015.1:5278-14859 GCA_037446095.1 Caldilineae bacterium | reverse complement strand
GTCGAGCAACTGGGGGGGCGGCTGTCTAACGAGGTCAGGGCAGTACGAGCTCTCTTGATGGACATTCTGGCCTACCTGGAAGCGACCATTGACTTTGAAGAGGACGACATCCCTTTTCAGGACATTGAGCCATCTTTGCGGGAAGCGATAGAGCGGTTGGGCAGGTTGCTGGCCAGCGCTGACCGGGGCCTGATCTACCGGCAAGGGGTGCGGACGGCCATTGTGGGGCGGCCTAATGTGGGCAAGTCATCTTTGCTGAATGCCCTGCTGCGGACCAACCGGGCGATTGTCACCCCCATCCCAGGCACGACCCGCGACACATTGGAAGAGAGCCTCAATTTGAAAGGCGTTCCCCTGGTGTTGGTGGACACAGCCGGCATTACCACTGAAACCCATGATGCCATCGAGAAGTTGGGCATCGAACGCAGTCGGGCAGCCCTGGCCCAGGCCGACCTGGCTTTGTTGGTGATTGACGGGAGTGAACCTCTTCAGAGTGCGGATAGCCAGATTGCGGACCTGATCGGTGATAAGCCAGCCATCGTTGTCATCAACAAGTCAGACCTGATTCAGAGAGCTGAGCCGGATGGTCTCCTCCCTCAGGCTGAACGGGTCTCGCTCTCGGCTTTGACCGGCCAGGGGCTGGAGAAGCTGGAGGAAGCCATTGTCGAGAAGATTTTCTCCGGCCAGGTGGTGACGGCTGACGAGCCCCTGGTCAGCAACCCTCGCCACAAGGCCCTGCTGGCTCAGGCCCTGGATCACCTGAAAGCAGCCCAGAAGGCCCACGAGGAGAAGATGGCCGCTGATTTCGTGGCCATTGACCTGAAGACGGCCGTGGACATTTTGGGGGAGATCACCGGCGAGACGGCTACAGAAGATTTGCTGGAAACGATTTTTTCCAAATTCTGCATTGGCAAGTGAGTGGGGAGAAACAGAAAGCGCGATGGACGATGTACCGGCGGGGAATCGGCCACTGTCAGCAGTAGGAGATACCGGTGAATCTAAAGAAAGTGGCCCGGCTCCATGAGAGGGAGAGGGTTCGTCAAACGGAGATGTGGTGGGAGTTCATCAGGTGGCTGCTCCTGGCCAACGCTGTATTCTACTTTGTCCTGTTTGCGGGGGAGCTGTATCTTGCCTGGTCATCATGGGTCCCCCCCGTGCTATCTGCTCCTTCTGTCGTGGAACCTGCTGCGCCAGCAACGTCAAATCCTGCTTCGCCCTCCCCAACGGTCGTCCCTGCCTTTGCGCCCGCTACGCCTTCTTTTTTAGAAACTCCCACACCGACCACGACCCTTCCTACGCCAACGGTAGCCCTGGTTTTCACGGCTCCCATCGTCCCCATGCCCACGCCGTCTCCTGCCCCAGTCGTCGTGGCGCCACCCGGACCTACGGCTGTGCCTCCGGTGATGCTGCCCCCCGAGACGGTCACCGTCCTGTTGCTGGGCTCTGACCGGCGGGAGGGACAGAGCCACTGGCGCACGGACACCCTCATCCTCGTGGCTGTTGATACCAGAGGCCATACGGCGGGCTTGCTCTCCATCCCCCGAGACCTATGGGTTTACATTCCGGGCCACGGCAACGAGCGCATTAACACGGCCGAGTTATGGGGTGAGCTGGAGAAATATCCAGGCGGCGGCCCGGCTTTGATCAAAAAGACCATCGAATACAATCTGGGACTACCGGTCCACTATTACGTGCGCGTTGAATTCCAGGGCTTTATCAAGATCATAGATACCTTAGGGGGGGTGACCGTTGATGTGGATTGTCCTCTCAGCGACCGGTTCCCTGACCCGGATTCGCCCACTGGCTTCTATGACCTGGACCTGTCCCCTGGCATCTACCATCTCGATGGCAAGGCGGCCCTGTATTACTCGCGTTCGCGCCTGAGCACCAGCGATTATGACCGCTCCCGGCGGCAGCAGAAAGTGCTTAAGGGGATCTGGCAGCAGGCCCTGCGGCTGGACATCTTGCCCAAAATCCCTCAGCTATGGCAGGCTTTGAGTGATAGCTTTCAGACCGACCTCAGCCTGGAGCAGGTTCTGACCCTGGCCTATCTGGGCACCCAGATGGAGCCCCAAAACATTCACGGGCACTTTATTGACAGGACCACGGTCACCGGCTGGGTTACCCCTCAGGGCGCGCAAGTGCTGTTGCCCAACTACGAAAAGATCCGCCAGGTTATAGACCAGTTCCTGGCTCCGCCGCCTCTGGACCTGGTCTGGGCCGAAGGAGCCAGAGTCGAGGTTCTGAATGGAACAGACCCGGCCGACTGGACTGCGTTGGTCGCTTCTCGGCTGCGCTGGCAAGGGGTGCAGGTGGTGAGCGTCGGCCCCGCCGATCGGCTCGATTACCAGGAGAGCCTGATCATTGACTACACGGACAAACCTCACACTTCGGCCTTGCTGGCTCAAGTCCTTTACCTTCCCTCTGAGCGCATCCAACGGCAACTGAACTTTGCCAGTCCGGTTGACATCCGTATCATCCTGGGCCGCGATTTCCAGCCCTGCCACCGCTGATCACGAAGCCTCCAGTGCAGCCGGGGGAGCCGTTACCATCAGCCCAGGGGGGTGGCTGTGATTCACCCCCGCTTTTGGTGGGAGGTTCGGGACTTTAGAACGGCTCTGATGTCCTCCTCGGTGATGGCTCCCGCGCGCAAGACCATGGGGGGATCGGTTGTCAGGTCCAGCACTGTGGAGGGGATGCCGCCGGGGCAGGGACCGCCGTCCAGGATCAGCTCAACCCGCCCCGTCAGTTCCCTTACAACATCCTGGGCGGTGACCGGGCTGGGGTGGCCAGCCCGGTTGGCGCTGGTGGCGGCCAGGGGCGCGCCCATGGCAGCAATGAGAGCCTGGGGGACGGGATGGGCGGGGACGCGCACGGCCACCGTCGGGCCGGAGCTGACGACGTCGGAGACAATGGCTCGCTTGCGGACAACCAGGGTCAGCCCGCCCGGCCAGAACTTTTCCACCAGGGGGCCAGCGGTCGGCGGGAGGCTCTCGGCGACAAGGGACAGCTCATCGGCCCGGGCCAGGAGCAAGGGGATGGCTTTGTCCCGGGCGCGGATTTTGGCCGTATAGAGCTTTTCCACCGCCTGAGGCTGGAAAGCATGGGCGCCCACGCCATAGACCGTGTCGGTGGGAAAAGCCACCAGCCCGCCCGCCAACAGGATGCGGACGGCCTCGGCCATAGATTCTTCGGTTACGGGAAGGACTCGGGTCTCGATCACCTGGAGGAGGTGCCTCACTGACCGAATAAGGGCACAATGGCGAACTGTTCCACGTCTACCAGCCCCTTGTCGGTCAACTTCAGGGCAGGGATGACAGGCAAAGCCAGGAAAGACATGGTCATCAAGGGATCAGGCAGGACGCAGCCCAGTGCTTGCGCCGCCGCCGTCAGAGCTTTGATGCGGTCGCGGACTTCTTCCAAAGGCTGATCGGACATCAGGCCGGCGATGGGCAAAGGCAAATGGGCTTTGACCTGGCCACCGGCCACTACGACCTGCCCGCCGCCCATCTTTGCCACGGCCTCCACTGCAGCCCGCATATCGGCGTCATCGGCCCCCACCACGACGATGTTGTGGGAGTCATGGGCCACACTGGAAGCAATGGCCCCCCGGCGCAGGCCGAAGCCCCTGACAAAGCCCAGCCCCACGTTGCCCGTGCCCCGATGTCGTTCCACCACGGCCATCTTCAAGAGGTCCTGAGCCGGATCGGCCACGGCCTGGCCATCTTTCACCGGCACCTGAATGCTCAGCCTCTCGGTGATGATCTGCCCTGGGACGACGCCGATGACCCTGGCCGGCCCCTCTCCGGCAGCAATGGCGAAATCCAGGGCGGTCCAATCCAGATGCATGGTGTTCTGCAAGGGGAGGCGGGGCAACTCGGCCGGGGAGAGCAGGAATCGGCCTTCCTGGGCTACCAACTGGCCAGCGACAAAAACCTGGGCGATGTCAAGCCGTTCCAGGTCGTCCACCACCAACAGGTCAGCCCGATAGCCAGGGGCGATGGCTCCCATGTCCCGCAGACCGAAGTACTCGGCTGTGTTGATACTGGCCATCTGCACGGCGGTCACCGGGTCCAGTCCACGGGCAATGGCCTTACGCACCAGATCATCCACATGGCCTTCGCTCAGCAGATCCTCGGGGTGGCGGTCATCGGTGACAAAGCTACAGCGGCGAGCGTTGGCCGGGGTGACCAGGGGCAGCAGGTCGCGCAGGTTGCGGGCTGTGGTACCTTCCCTGATGAAAATGTGCATCCCCAGGCGTAGCTTCTCCCGGGCTTCGGCCAGCGTGGTGCACTCGTGGTCGGAACGCACCCCGGCAGCCACGTAAGCGTTCAGGTCCTTGCCCGAAAGTCCCGGGGCATGGCCATCCACAGGCCGCCGGCCAGCCATGCCAATCTTCGCCAGCACCTCCGGCACGCGGAAAAGGACACCGGGAAAGTTCATCATCTCCGCCAGGCCCAGCACGCGGGGATGGTCCAACAGCGTGGCCAGGTCGGCGGCCGAGAGGGCTGCTCCGGCCGTCTCCATAGATGTGGCCGGCACACAGGAAGGCAACATCACATAAACCGTCAGGGGTAGACCCTTGCTCGCTTCCAGGATATAACGTACGCCATCCAGTCCCAACACATTGGCGATCTCGTGAGGATCGGTGACCACCGCCGTTGTACCGTGGGGCACCACTGCGCGGGCAAACTCGGAGGGCTGGACCATAGAGCTTTCCAGGTGGACGTGGCCGTCAATAAAGCCGGGACACAGGTAACGCCCCTTCAGGTCAATGGTCTGCCGGGCCTCGTATGGGCCGAAGCCGACGACACGCCCCTGGTAGATGGCCACATCGGCCGGATGGATCTCGGCCGAAAGGACGTTGACGACCTGGGCATTTTTCAGCCTCAGTTCGGCTGGCTCCTCACCACGAGCCACAGCGATGAGAGCGTTATCACCCATCGGACACTCTCCTTTACTTGTACAATTCCGGTTTCAACACCCCGATGAAGGGCAGATTGCGATAGCCCTCGGCGTAATCCAGGCCATAGCCGACGACAAACTTGTCGGGGATCTCAAAGCCAAGGTAGTCAAGCTTGACCGGGACTTCTCGCCGGGACGGTTTGCTTAACAGGGCGCAGACCTTTACATCGGCCGGACGGCGGGTGCGGAGATTGTCCAGGATATAAGCCAGGGTGCGTCCCGTATCTACGATGTCCTCGACGATTAACACGTTGCGGTCGGTAATGTTACTCTTGAGGTCCATCACCAGACGCACCACGCCGCTGGACCTGGTGCTATTTCCATAGCTGGAGATGGCGATAAAATCCATCTCCAGCGGGATGTCTATGGCTCGAATCAAATCCGAGAGGAAAACCACGGCGCCTCGTAGCAGGCAGATAAGCAAGAGGTCCCGTCCCCGGTAGTCCTCTGAGATCTGCCGGCCCAGTTCGGCGACTTTGCTTTGGAGTTCTTCAGTGCTGATCAATATTTCGGCAATGTCTTGTTCGAGACTCACGTTTTGACCTCCCTAAGTTCTTTTCTGTGAGGTGGAGTCTGGTGAAATTGCTCCAGATGCTTCCGGCGGGTCAGGCGACCGTCACCTGGAAAATTCGCCAGAGTCCAGTCTGTGAGGAGACATGATCACCGTAGGCATATTAACCATCAGCGACCGCGGCGCCCGGGGGGAGTATCAAGACAAAAGCGGGCCCCTCATCCGGGAGATAGTCATCAGCCGTTTGGGGGCCAGGCTGGTCAAATATGAGATCATCCCCGATGAAATCGAGCTCATCAAGAAGACGCTGATCCACTGGGCCGATGAGGTGGGGCTGGATCTGATCTTGACCACGGGAGGTACCGGCTTTGCGCCTCGGGATGTGACGCCGGAAGCCACCAAGGCCGTCATCGAACGGGAGACACCGGGCCTGACCGAGGCGATGCGGGCCGAGAGTCTGAAGGTAACGCCTCACGCCATGCTCTCACGGGCTGTGGCCGGCATCCGGGGCCACACCCTCATTGTCAACCTGCCCGGCAGCCCCAAAGCCGTGCGGGAGAACCTGGAGACCATCCTGCCGGCTCTGCCTCATGGCCTCGAACTGCTTCGGGGACAGGCAGGCGCAGAGCAACACCATGAGCCCCAACCTTAAGTGTACCTCTTGACCTCGAAGCGGTACAACTGCATGGGCTCACCGGGCCGGATGCCTGCCTTACGCATGGCGATCTCGACCTGATATTCGACGGTGTCAACCCCTTCCAGATCCGGCAGCAGCAGTCCCCGCCGCCAGCCACTTTCTACGATAACACCATAGCGCTTGGGGTCCAGTTGATCCAGGCTGTCAACAGGCTCGGGCTTAGAGAGGACATCCACCTTGATGTCCAGGTCCTCTAGTTCTTCCGGCTGTACCGGAGGGAAGCGAGGGTCACGCGTGGCGGCACTAATGGCGTTCTGGATGACCTCCTGAGCCACCGTAGGCTGCTGAGGCTCGATGGTGCCGATACAACCCCGCAGATTACCCCGACGGTCATGGAGAGAGACAAAAGTGCCTGCCCGGCCTCGCATCTCTGGCTCTAGCTCCGCTGGCGGCTTAATGGTACGCTTCTCCCGAACATAGCTCTCGATCGTCTTTCTGGCCAGTTCAACTAACGGATGTGCCATCTGTCCCTCCTCCCATCCAAACATTCCTGAGCGATTCTTATTTTACCACAAGTTGCGGGAATGTCGAATCTCTGTTATAATTTCAGTTAGCCCCTTTTTCCTATTTACAAGACCAGCTCCAGGATGGTACAATAAAATAAAGCTTAGGGAAATGGCAGCAGACATGGAAGTAGCGAGAGTAATGCCTCGGGGTGAGCAGAAGAAGAGGGGAGTTCATGCCCCACGCACTCTGGCGCAGGTGCTGCGCGAAGCCGACCGGCTGGTGGTCCAGGGTGATCTGGATGCCTATTTGCCCATCCCAACAGGTTTTGACCAGATTGACCGTATGATCGGCGGTGGCCTGCGTCGCAGTGAATTGGTTTTGTTGGGGGGAGCTCAGGGCATCGGCAAGACCATCTGCGCCCTTCAAATGGCCCGCAACCTGGCTCTCAATGAAGGCATCTACTCCTTCTACATTTCTTATGAGCACACGGAAACCCATCTTCTGAACCGCTTGCTTTGCATGGAGAGCATTGACCCCACCAGCGAGGACTATCAAGGTGGGGTGAGGCTGAAGGATCTGTACAATATCATTGTGGCCAGACGAGCCCGGGAGTGGGTCCGACACGACGAGACCTTGGGGCTGAAACAGATTCTGGAAGAGAACCCCAAAACGGCCAAGGCACTCCAGACCATCAGTCAGTACGCCGATCGCCTGATCCTGATCAAAGGCAGTCCGGCCGTCACGACCTTGAACACGATCAGGGAGATGACGAGACAGATTGCCGATGCCTGTGAGGGCAAAGTCGCCCTCTTCATTGACTATCTCCAAAAGGTAGCCATCTACCCTGAGAAAGCCGTGGATGAAAATGACAAAGTGACGATCATTGTGGAAGGTTTAAAAGACATTGCCATGTCGCTGAACATTCCCGTGCTGGCCATCGTCGCCGCTGATCGGGAGGGCCTCAGGTCGAAACGCCTCCATCTCTATCACCTGCGGGGTAGCTCGGCGCTGGATTACGAGTGCGATATCGCCATCATCATGAACAACAAGTACCATATCCTGGCCAAGGACCATATTGCTTTCAATCCCTATAAAGCAGAAAGCTACCGGGATTGGGTGATTTTCACCCTGGAAAAGAATCGGGCCGGGCGGGCCATGATTGATGTGGAGTTCCAACTCAAAGCTCCGTTCTTCTGCTTCAATCCCCGCGGCAATGTGGTGGAGCAAAAGCTCATTGACGAGAAGATCATCGTAGAATAGATAGGCTGTAAGCTTGAGAGGCTCTCGGCATCGAGAGCCTCTTTTTAGTAAGGTGCATCGCCCCTGATACTATAACCCCAGCAGCACGCGGGCGATGACTAACCGCTGGATCTCGCTGGTCCCCTCGCCGATAGTGCATAGCCGCTGGTCGCGGTAGATGCGCTCCACATCGTACTCTCGCATGTAGCCGTAGCCACCGTGGATCTGGATGGCCTTGAAGCAAACCCGCTCGGCCACCTCGGAAGCAAACAGCTTGGCCATGGCCGCCTCTTTGGTAAAGTGCGCCCCCTGATCCTTGAGCCAAGCGGCGCGGTAGACCATCAGGCGGGCGGCCTCAATCTCGGTGGCCATGTCGGCCAGCATCCACTGGATAGCCTGGAAGTTGCAAATGGGTTGGCCGAACTGCACTCGCTCTTTGGAATACTTGAGGGCCGCCTCGAAAGCCGCCTGCGCCAGGCCCAGAGCCATGGCTCCAATGCCGATGCGCCCTGCATCCAGGGTGATCAGAAACTGTTTGAAGCCCTCCCCCTCGTTGCCTAACAGGTTCTCCCTGGGGATGCGACAGTCCTCGAAGAACAGCTCCGAGGTGACGGACCCACACAAACCCATTTTGTCCTCGTCGCGGCCCGGCCGGAAGCCAGGGGTGCCCTTTTCTACGATGAAGTTGGAAATGCCGTGAGTGCCCCTGGTGGGATCTGTTCTGGCGGTGAAAATCACGATGTCGGCGATGGAACCGTTGGTGATGAAATTCTTCTGGCCATTGATGACCCACTCGTCGCCATCCAGCACCGCCGTGGTCTTGGTAGCACCGGCGTCGCTCCCCGCTTCCGGCTCGGTCAACCCGAAAGAGCCGATTTTCTCCCCCCTGGCCAGGGGCACCAGATATTTCCGCTTCTGCTCCTCGTTGCCAAAGAGGTAAATGGGTGAGGCAGCCAGGGAGGTCTGAGCGACGAAGGTGATGGCCGTGGAGCCGCAGGCCCGGGCGATCTCTTCCAGGGCGATAGCATAGCTCAGGCTGTCGGCTCCCATCCCCCCGTACTCTTCGGGAAAAGGCAAGCCGAAGAAGCCGAGCTTGGCCATCTTGCGAAAGGTCTCCATGGGAAACTTGTGTTCTCTGTCTACCTCCTGAGCAATAGGTTTGACCTCGTTGTCAGCAAAATCACGCACCATCTTGCGGATCAGTTTTTGCTCCTCGTTGAGCTCGAAGTGCATGGGGGTTTCGCCTCCTGTTATGATATCATATAGCAAATGAATCAGCCATGGACAGTCACGATTCGCCTTTCAGCAAATGAGTTTTGCAATTATCTGACGTGCAACTCAAAATTATGGTAAGTTGCTTCACCATCCTCATTTTCTATTAGGACTACGATTCTTTCTGTGCCACTATGATTGACGGGAACATTCCAGGTAAGAGTCCCATCATCACCCACTTCCATACCATCAGGACCGAACTCCAGGGTAAACTTGATCCCACCAGCGTTAGACAAAGTTTCGATCTTATAGCGCCAAGTTTCTCCAGGTATTACGTTTGTGTCTGGTCTCGAAGTGACCACTAAATAATCGACACCAGATGCCTCCAATAGCTGTTCAAGATCGAAGTCACGTTGAATGACTCTATCGTGTTCTGGCGGAATGAGGATGATACGTCCATGGCTGGGATCAAAAACAATGTGCCGGTCGAAGGGGGTTCTTCCCCCACGC
>JBBIJG010000015.1:0-5215 GCA_037446095.1 Caldilineae bacterium | reverse complement strand
GCCCAATAGGTGTAATTGAGCCAGAAGCGTAAACCTGCATTGAACCGCTATCGGATATTCCCAGAAACAATGCACCACCAATGCCAGGGATTAGTTTTTCTCCAGGCAAATCGCCAATCTTCGTCAACTGACTGTTGTAAATACTTCCGCTCTGGGTATATATGAGGTTATCGTCACCAACAGCGATATATCCTACCGATGTGTGATCATATACACTTGTCCACGAACTATCCGCGAGTAGAAAAACGCCTAATCCAGATGGTGAATGGCTGGTCGCCCATTCTGAGACTATCTGCATGGTCCCATTTGTGCGTTGGTGGATAACATCACGATAACTACTGTTATGACCTAACAATCTGTTACCCTCACCTCTAACTGGAATCTCCTGCAATGTGGTGGTGTCCAACAAATACATGCCAGCACGATCCAGGGCCTCCGTACCAACGGCATAGCGTATCAAAGCGCGATTGCCATTACTATGGCCCATCGTCATATATGTTACAATTGCACCCTTCGCATTAGGTTTTGTCTTCAGCTTTTCAAAGGTCTCAAGGTTCCACGTCTGCAATAGATTATTTTCAGGATAGTAAACCAAAACGACGTTACCACCGGCGGTGTACTAAGAAGTTGTCACTGCCAAGGCGGAGTGTATGGACGATTTTTTTCTCGTCAGCATCATAGACAGCCAGCCCAGGGAAGGCCTGCATCTTCAAAATGACATACTTGCCTCCACCAGCGACCACAGCATCAGTAATGGAGTCAGGTGTTTTTGTCGTGGCTTCAGATGCTTGCCTAGGGGAAGCTACAGTGGAAGTGGGTGTGTAGAGAACAACTAAAGTTGGTGTGGAGGTTGGTTCTAGAGTTGGGGTTGATTTCGCCACCTCAGCTTGCTCTAAAGTAGGTGTCGCATCTACTGCCCTAACTCGCTCTGAGGCTGGCGTTGGTTCCATTATGATGGTTTGTTCTGAGGTTGGTGTGGTCACCACATACCACACGACAAGAATCGTGAGATTAACCATCACGCACAACGCTACCATGCCCAAGATACCGATGATGAGTTTTTGGAAAGTCGTCATCTTGTCACCCCTTTGATTACTTCAGTTCAACTGTGTGGCCAAGTACGCACTGCTATAAAAACATGAGACACCTTGTTATAAAGATCATTGTAGTTGTGCACGACTTAGACAACTCTCGGTTCGCGACGTACCGCCTCAAAATCAATTATACGAGCGCTTCGCCCCCACGTACCCTGCCTACCCAGACAAATCGCACTTGCGGAAGGGTGCGAGGAGAAAAAGGCCTAAGACCTTGCCTCTGGTCAGCCAGGTGAAACGGACGCCGGTTTTAAATTGGCGATGAGGCGGGCGACCGCCCCGCCGATCATAACTTGGGCAGCGCGTTGACCTGCACAGAGCCTCCCCCGAACCCGGACACAACTACCCAACTGAAACCAATGCCACAAATCACCTGACAACGGTCTGTAGTTCTTCCCGAAACACCTTCCGTAGAATGTTCTCGAACATATCGTCTCGATACCAAATGTACTCGCGTAATGCTTCATTGATGAGCGTTTGATAACTGCCCCCGCCTGTTTCATGAACGCGCTCCCGAAACCAATTCAGTACATCGGTATCAATACGAACAGTGATGCGGGTCTTGCCCGGGGACGGCTTCACTACCGCCCCCTGCTCAGCTTGCTCAAAATCATACTCTTTTTCGTTCATATACTCTTCTTTCCCTTTTCGTCGCTCTCCGCGCAGATATCAAGCGAATGTCATCATTTCTATACGTGTAGACTACCACCAGCACACGCCCTAGAAAGTCCATCCCCATCGTCACAAAACGCTGCTCACCTTCGCTATATTCTTCCTTGATGGTTAAAGCCCATTCATCAAGACACCAACGGCGTCAGCAAAGTCTACCCCGTGCTTTTCGAGATTGACAGCCGCTTGGGATCCCATTGGTAGTTCATAGCTTAAGTCTATGCACAATCTGTGTACATGTCAAACACAAAAGTGAAGCGGCTACGGTGCCGCTATATGCAGCCGTCTGGTACCATCATGGATCACAGGCAGTCTGTAGTGGCTGCGGGGTGGGCGACCGCCTTGCCGACCGTAACTAGCCCGCACAATCTCATTATTGTCCTGCTCGGTCTCCCCGTAGCTTTTCCAGGCGGTTCGCGGATGGAAGGCGCAGGTCCTGTTAATAATATATAACGTATTGCGTTAAACGTCAAGTGTTATACGGGCAGAACAAACAACGTCGGTCGCGCATGGGGGTGCTAACAACTGAGCTGGGGTGTCAGGAAATCAGTTCCGGAGGTAGGTGGTCCACCCGGTTCAAATAGCGAACGTGCACACGGCCATCGCTGCCAAAGTCAAGGCGCGAGATAGCCGTGTTGTACTGATGGTACCAGAGATGATGACCTGGCAATTGGTTCAGGAGGGTTTTCAGAAGGGCATCAATGAAGCCAGCATGAGAGACTATGGCGATCCGTTCCTCGCTCTCAGAGCGCCTGCATAGCTCTTGCGCCACCCGGACGGCCCGCCCGATACAGGCTGCCCTGTCCTCTTTCCCCTGATTCCACCATCCCTGCTCGGTGACGCCCTCCGGCAGGATATAATTCGGGAACTCGCTCAGGATCTCCGCCCGGGTCTTCCCAGGATAGCCGACGATGCCCCCCGGCTCTCCGTGATCCAGGTAGATGCCCCCTTGTTCGTGGATGTCTATCCAGACTTCGGGGGTCAGGCCCAGCGCCTGGCCGACAGGCTGAGCAGTCTGCAGCGCGCGCCACATCGGGCTGCAGTAAAGCCGGGTAATGCCGTAGCCATATCGGCCATGATTATCATTTGCGGATGGCATTCGCTGGGTCCCCGTGGCCAGGTGCCGGGCCAGGATTTCCGCCTGGCGTCGACCCAGGTCTGTCAGCGGGGGGTCAAAATTCCGCTCCTCCTGGTTTTCCAGCACCTGGTTGGTTGATTGGGCGTGACGGATGATGTAAAGTTCCATGCAACGTTTACCTCTGAGCTCTATAGAATAGCGTTTCTACTTTGGATTATACTCGTTTCACCGATAATGGTCAATTGCCTGCTGTTCCGTTATTGAACCAACTCACCCCGTCGCATCCACGCCGCCTCTTCCTGGTCAGTTGACGCCCTGGTCGGGGACAGGTGGCTCCAGCATGGCTGTGACCGCCTCGTGAATCGCCTGCCGGACCTCTTCCGGCTCTGACGCAGTGCCGCTAAGAACCTGTCCGAAAACACAAGCTGTCCGGGCAGGCTGGAAAGCCTGCCCTACGGGTTTTCGGAGGGGCACTAAGAATTCAAAACTGCTGGCCTGGCGGCGTGGGTGAACTGTCACCGCCCCCCGTTTCGCAGGGGGCTTGCCAACGCCGCAGGCGAGGGAGCGTCACCGCCGGGGTCAGACAGTTTGGAAGACTCCAGAGAGGCTGACAATAGAACCGAGTTACCAGTACTGAGGAACGTGCTGAGTTTGCCTTTTTCAGAGAGATGGTGTAAAATAACCTACGCCAATTCATAGCCAGTTCTCCGAGCCTCGGGACCTAAAGGTCCTCGCCGGTGAGGGCCTATGGCCTGTGGCCGCAGTGGACTGCTCCTAATCTGGGGCATCTCCCAAAGGTATCGGTGGAAACGCCGGTGCCCCCCGTTATTTGGAAAGGAGAAAGCTGGCCTGAGTTCTCTGAGCAGTTGCCGGCCTCTCCTTTCGAGGAGAGGCTGCTTTTTGTGAAGGGAGAGACGATGACAGAAGAAATCAAGGCCAAAATTAAGAGTTCACTGGTCAATGGGCAGTTGCCCTGTACCGTGGCCCACGTCATCGCCTATGAGCTTGATGTGCCGCCCTTGCAGGTGGGCCAGACGGCTGACGAGATGGGAGTTGCCATTTCCCTGTGCCAACTGGGCTGCTTTGGCTACGGTCCCAAGGCGGAGGGGAAAAGCAAGATCCTGCGTCCGACAACCAAAAGGGATGAGCAACTTATGGAACGCCTTCGCACGAGGGCAGATAAGGGGAAAATATCCTGCCTTAAACTATGGCAACTTGCAGCCGAGTTCAACCTGGAACGGCTGGCGGTGAGCAACGCGGCTGAGGTCCTGGGGCTGAAGATCGGGCCCTGCCAGTTGGGATGTTTTTAGCCCATCACGCTTTACGTTTTACGCACGAGGTGTCACCATAGACGAAATCAGCAGCGGCCTGATCCAGGTTATCCAATTGATCATCACCTGTGACCCGGCCCTGATGCAGATCGTGACCGTGTCCCTGCGGGTTACAGGAACCGCCCTTCTGTTCAGCACCCTGGTGGGCATTCCTTTGGGCAGTTGGCTGGGGCTGACCCGCTTTTTCGGGCGGCGACTGGTCATTGCGCTCCTCTACACTGGCATGGGCTTCCCGCCGGTGGTGGTGGGACTCTTCGTCTACCTGATGCTTTCCCGCAGTGGCCCCCTGGGTTCCTTGCAACTCCCTTTCATCCCACGCCTCTTCACCGTCAACGCCATGGTCATCGCTCAGGTAATTATCTCTTTTCCCCTGGTGGCGGGTTTCACCATGGCCGCCGTGATGGGCGTTGACCCCAACCTGCGTCAACAGCTCTTGTCCCTGGGGGCCACCAATTTGCAAGCCACTCTGGCCATTCTGATGGAAGCGCGGCTAGGGGTCATCGTCTCCATCATCGCCGGGTTCGGCAGCATTATCTCCGAGGTGGGGGCGGTGATGATGGTCGGTGGGAACATCGAGGGCGCCACCCGCGTCTTGACCACGGCCATCGTCCTGGAGACGAACAAGGGCAACTTTGATCTGGCCCTGGCTTTGGGGATCATCCTCTTGAGCCTCTCGTTCCTGGCCAACGTGGTGATGTTGCGCTTACAGGGGAGGGCCTTTGAACCATGAATAATATAGTCTACCGCCTGGAGAAGGTGAGCAAAGCCTACGGTTCGCGAGAGGTCCTCTGCGTTGATTTCCTGGAAATTCAGCGGGGAGAGATCTTTGGCGTCGTGGGCCCCAGCGGGGCCGGCAAAAGCACCCTGCTGCGCCTGTTGGATTTTCTGGAATCACCTACCAGCGGGCAGTTGCATTTCAAAGATTGCTATTCGTCCAACGGCAGCCGCGCCCCTCTGGACGTGCGACGCCGTGTGACGACGGTCTTTCAGCGCCCCGTCCTGCTTAACACTTCAGTCTATGGGAATGTGGCTTACGGCCTCAA
>JBBIJG010000014.1:0-14960 GCA_037446095.1 Caldilineae bacterium | reverse complement strand
CAAGATGCGCTTTAATGTGGCTCAACTGCTTAAGGAACCCATAGGTTCCAAGCGTAAATACCATTTAGCAGAGGAGATCCACGACCTTGACGAAGAGGTAAAACTGACGCATCCCATCGAGGGAACGATCAGGCTAATCCACACCACGGATGGGATACTGGTCAGTGGCCAACTCCATACTACCGTTGAATTGACCTGCAGTCGCTGCCTCGAACCCTTTTCGACCCCCATAGACTTTGTGTTGGAAGAGGAATTCCGCCCCACCGTTGACATCCTCACAGGAACCAAGCTGCCTTTGCTGGACGGTCAAGACAAGGCCACCCTGATTGATGGCCACCATGTCCTGGACCTGCTGGAAGTGATGCGCCAGGACATCCTTCTGGCCTTGCCCCCCCGCCCGCTGTGCAAGCCGGACTGTGCCGGTCTATGCTCCCAGTGCGGGCAGAATCTGAACGAAGGCCCCTGCTCCTGTGAGCAGCCCTTCGAGGATCCCCGTTGGGAGGCCCTGCGGACCCTGCGAGATTGATCTTTTTCAGAAAGGAGCATCGAAAAGTGGGAGCTTTACCCAAGCGAAAGGTTTCTAAAGGGCGCCGTGACCGCCGACGGTCCCATCACGCCCTGTCACCAACCCATCTGATACCTTGCCCCCAGTGTCACGAACTTCGGCTCCCCCACCATGTGTGTCCGTCCTGCGGCTCATATAAAGGTGTCGAAGTCACCAAGATCAAAACGAAAAAGAAAGCCAAATAACGTTCTGTCTCTGGAGGAGTACTTACCAAGGCCGTGCCGAAAGGAGAGCGCACGGCTTTGGTTGTTTCAGCTCCCTGGCACTACATGTGGGGCGACCGGGGCCTGCGCCGCAGGTCGAAAGGTAAGGGCCATCTGGTCCTGAGCGTAGCGTTGTTCAAAGTCCGAGGGATATACTCTCCTGCTACGGCATTGTTGACGCCGTCTCCAGGGTGTGTTATAATCTGACCAGCATCAGATTCAACGAACCAGAGCAATGACCGCAAATCCTTTGTCACCCCTTATATGGATGAGCGGCGGCTGGATAAACCTTACTGAGAGGGAGTGCTCATGGGCTCAACTGCTTTCCTTTTCCCTGGCCAGGGTTCGCAGTACGTGGGTATGGGCCGGGACCTGTACGAGACCTATCCAGAGGCCCGGGCCACCTTCGACCAGGCCGATAAAGTCCTGGGGTTTGCCCTATCGGACCTATGCTTCAACGGGCCGGAGGAGGCACTGAATGACACCATCAACACCCAGCCGGCTATCTTTGTGACCAGCGTCGCCTTGCTGAGAGCGTTGGAAAGCAGCAAGAAGCAGGCTCCAGCTTTCGTGGCCGGACACAGCCTGGGCGAGTATGCAGCCCTTGTGGCTGCCGGGGCCATGGATTTTGCCGCCGGACTATGGTTGGTGAGGGAGCGCGGCCGCCTGATGAAAGAGGCCGGCGAACGAAGCCCCGGTGGGATGGCCGCCGTGCTGGGCCTGGAGGCAGAAGCGGTGGAGGAGATTTGCCACCGGGCCAGGCAGGAGACAGGTGGGGTCATCCAGGTGGCCAATTACAACTCGCCGGGCCAGATCGTCATCTCCGGCGACTTCCAGACGCGGGACGTGGCCATGGAACTGGTCAAAGCGGCAGGCGCCAAACGGGTAGTGCCTTTGGCGGTCAGCATCGCCGCCCATTCGCCTTTGATGCAATGCATTGCCGATGAGTTCCGCCAGGCAGTGGAGGCGACCGAGTTCTGGACGCCGCAGGTGCCTGTGGTGGCCAACGTCAGCGCCATGCCCCTGGAGAGCACCGAGGCGATCCGGGCGGAACTGGTGCAGCAACTCACCTCACCGGTGCGTTGGACGGAGTCTATGCAGTACATGATAGGGCGAGGCGTCACAGAGTTCGTGGAAATCGGACCCAAGGACGTGTTGACAGGATTGGTGCGGCGCATTGACCAGAGCGTGCAGGCGAAGAGTGTGGGCAATGCAGCGGCCATGGAGGAGTTGAACCCATGCAGAGGCTGACCGGGGCCGTGGACAGCCTGACGAGGAGAGTCTCTCGCCAATATGGTCACTGCGGATAGGAGATCTATAAACCGCTGGAAAAGCTCTTGTCCTGTCAGTGGGCAAATTCGTAAACAGTGGGAGGAGGAAAATGAACCTGAATGACAAAGTCGCTGTTGTCACCGGCGCAGCCCAGGGCATCGGGCGGGCCATCGCCGAGACCCTGGCTCGACACGGAGCGGATGTGGTGGTGGCCGACCTGAACGTGGAAAAGGCGGAGACCACGGCCAGGGAAATCGCCACCGCTACCGGCCGACGAGCCATTGCCGTCCAGGTGAACGTGGCCGATAGCGCCAGCGCCCAGGCTCTGATGGACCGCACCATAGCCGAATTTGGCCGCATTGACATCCTGGTCAACAACGCCGGCATCACCCGCGATAACCTGATCATGCGCATGAAGGAAGAAGACTGGGACCTGGTCCTCGATGTCAACCTCAAGGGCGCTTTTAACTGCTCCAAAGCCGCCATCCGCCCCATGATGAAGCAACACTACGGCCGCATCGTCAACATCACCTCCGTCTCGGGACTGGCCGGCCAGGCAGGGCAGACGAACTATTCTTCCTCCAAGGCCGGCCTCATCGGCTTCACCAAAGCCCTGGCCAAAGAAGTCGGCTCCCGCCACATCACCGTTAACGCCATAGCACCGGGGTTTATCGAGACCGACCTGACCGCCGGTTTGCCTCAGGAACTGAAGGATTGGGCCCTGCAAATGACGCCGGTAGGCCGATTTGGGAAGCCAGAAGACGTCGCCTACGCGGTAGCCTTCCTCGTCTCCGATGAAGCCAGCTTTATCACCGGCCAGGTGTTAAGCGTGGACGGGGGAATGGTCATGCAATAGAGAACCCTGGAGTTTGAAATGGAAGAGAAACTGGGCAAGGTAACCATCGCCCCGGAAGTGCTTATCACCATCGCCCGATTGACCACTCTGGCCATACCGGGGGTGGTCAGAATGAGCACCGATTGGATGGGCAACGTAAATCGCCTCCTGGGGCGGACAAGTTCAGGGGGAGGGGTCAGAATTGAGGTTGAGGACGAGGCTGTGACCATAGACCTGTATGTCATCGTCGAACCAGACGTGAATATGTATCACCTGGGCCAGGCCATCCAGACTGAGGTGACCCGAGCCTTTAACGACATGCTAGGTGTGGCTGTCCGGGCCGTGAACGTCCATATCCAAGATGTAGAGGAACCTCTACCTCAAGTTTAGCACCAACTCGCCAAAGCGCATTTCTTACAGGGTTGCCGTGCCGTGAAAGTCAGACGCCAAGCCAGAGTGACAGCTTTGCAGGCACTGTTTGAAATTGACAGCGTCAACCATGATCCCGAGACGGTCCTGCAACGACGTCTCGAAGCGAGGTCCCTCCCTCCATCTGGGAGGGAGTTTGCTCGCAGCCTGGTGTTGGGTGTCCTGAAACATAAGACCTTCCTCGATCGGTTGATTCAGGAGAATGCTCCCGAATGGCCGGTGGAGCAGATAGCCATCATTGACCGCAATATCCTGAGGATAGCCATCTTCGAGCTCGCCATTGAGCGGGACACACCACTTAAGGTGGCCATTAACGAAGCGGTGGAACTGGCCAAGCTATTCGGCAGTGATAGCTCCCCCCGTTTCGTCAATGGGGTGCTGGGTGCCATGGTCTCGCAAGAGCGCTACCTTCTCAAAAGCCCTTCTCCCCAGGAGAGGAAAGATCAGGTGTAGCAGGCCAATTGGATGGACCGGCAATGCCAGCCAACGCGGCTAGGGGCGGTGGATTGTTATCTACCACGAGCACGATGAAAGGTTAGCTAGATGAACATTCTGGGCATGGGACCTGCCGAACTGCTGCTCATCTTTATCATTGCTTTGATTGTCCTCGGTCCTGGCAAATTGCCTGAGATAGCGAGAACCCTGGGCAAAATCGTGCGGGAACTCAGGCGCATGTCTATGGAGGTCATGGCGGAATTCACCAAAGAACTCCGGGACATGGAAGCCATCTCCAAAGAAGTGAAGGACACCGCGCAGACCATCCGGCAGGTCACAGACGTCAAAAAGACACTGCTGGAATCGGTGGAGCCAGCCCTCCCTTCAGCCGAGTCAGAACACCGCACCGCGGCCGAGTCCGACGTTCAGGGAAGGCCCACCCAGCAGACAGAAACAGAGAAGGAAAACCCCGTGGGAGGCGAAAAAACCTCATGAGCGAAAGCGGACAAATGACTGTCCTGGAACACCTCCTGGAGCTGCGCCAACGCCTGATCAAAGCAGTATTGGCCCTGGTTATCGCCACAGTGGTCAGCCTCCTGTTCACCCGCCGCTTTCTCGCCCTTCTCACTGCCCCTATGGGCGATAACCTACCCCAAGCTCTCAGCCCTACGGAAACGATTGTGACCTATTTCAAGGTAGCCCTCATTGGCGGGCTTGTGTTAGCCATGCCCGTCATTGTCTATCAGTTGATCCGTTTCCTTGTCCCTGGCTTATACCCTCATGAGAGACGCTATCTTTACATGATCGTGCCTGCGGCCAGCTTTCTCTTCGCTGCGGGGGTCGCTTTCGCCTATTACGTCATGTTGCCCGCGGCCATCCCCTTCCTGCTGAACTTCATGGGTGACATCATCCGTCAGCAATGGAGCATTGAGAAATACATCTCCCTGGTAACGGGCTTGCTGTTCTGGGCAGGGGTGATCTTCGAGACCCCTCTGGTCGTCGCTTTCCTGGCCTACCTGGGCGTTGTCAGCCCGGCCATGTTGTGGAAGAACTTTCGCTATGCCATCGTGATCATCGCTATAATTGCGGCGGTGGCCACCCCAACCCCTGATCCCATCAACATGTCTTTGCTTATGTTACCCCTGGTGCTGCTCTACCTGCTCAGCATCCTGCTGGCCCTGCTTGTATACCGGCGTAGGGAGACTGGTAGCTAGTTATGGAAACAGATTTCGAGGTTCTCCGCCAAAAACTGAGGCAGGGGGCAGCCATCGCCGAGCCCCTGAAAAGACGGCTGTGGGTTCTGGGCGTTATCACCGAGGCTTTAAAAGCGGATGGCATACGTCCCATCCTCATCGGCGGCTGCGCCCTGGAATATTATACCTTTGGTGGCTACGCTACCAGAGACATTGATGTCGCCGTGAGCAATTACCAGCGACTGGGTGAGGTTATGGACGAGTTGGGTTTTGAGCGGAGGGGGCGCTACTGGCTCCGGTCCGATCTTGAGATCCTCCTTGAGGCCCCCGCTGCCGACCTGACCGGTGAAACTGCCCCCCTGACAATTGTGGAACTCGATGACCTGACTTGCTACATCATCGGCGTGGAAGACCTGATCATTGACCGTTTGAACGGCTATGTCCATTGGGGCTGGGAAGATGACAGACGCTGGGTTAGGCGTCTGTTGGTACTCCACGCTGACACGGTGGATTGGGCTTATCTGGAGAGGCGAGCAAAAATTGAGGGTACGGCAGAGGCATTGGCCGAGATAGGAAGGGAGATCAGAGCGGATGAAAACTGTTGATTATGACACCGACCGTCGAGAGCGATGGACCAGGTACGCCCATCGCCTAGCTGACCTAGAAAACTCTTTCTCTGCTCGCCTCCCTCGCCAACGCCTCCGGGCTCCTCTTAAAGAGGAATTGCTCCTCAAGTTGGACCTGGCCCGCCGCGACCACTTGCTGGCCTGTGGTGAATTGATTCGGCTTGGCCCCCGCCATTGGCGATGGCAGATTACGGAGCTGAAATCTGCAGCAGAGTGATCCCGGACCTGTCCTGAGCTTAAGGGAAGGAGTGGTATCTTTGAAGAAAGCCCGAGTTCTCATCATGGGAGCCGCCGGACGGGACTTCCACAATTTTAACGTCTACTTCCGGGGAAATGAAGCCTATGAAGTGGTAGCTTTCACTGCCACCCAAATCCCCAACATGAAGGGAGAGTCTACCCACCAGAACTGGCTGGACCCGGCTATCCGGACGGAATCCCTATCTACCCGGAAAGCAAGCTCACCGAATTGATCAAAGAACTGAATATTGACCAGGTTGTTTTCGGTTACAGCGATGTATCCCATGAATATGTGATGCACAGGGCCTCTATGGTCCTGGCTGCCGGGGCCGATTTCCGCCTCATGGGCGGCAAGGAGACCATGCTGAAGGCCAGAGTGCCCGTGGTCTCGGTATGCGCTGTCCGTACCGGCTGCGGCAAGAGCCAGACCAGTCGCCGCGTGTCAGACATCTTGCGGGAGATGGGCAAAAAGGTGGTGATTGTCCGCCACCCCATGCCCTACGGCGACCTGGTCAAGCAGGCCTGCCAACGCTTTGCCACCTACGATGACCTGGACCGGCATCAGTGCACCATTGAAGAGCGGGAAGAATACGAACCCCACCTGGACCGGGGGATGGTCGTCTATGCCGGCGTTGACTATGAGCAGATTCTGCGCCAGGCGGAGCAAGAGGCAGAGGTCATCCTTTGGGATGGGGGCAACAACGACCTGCCTTTCTACGAACCCGACTTGCACATCGTGGTGACGGACCCCCATCGCGCCGGACACGAAGTGACCTATCATCCCGGCGAAGCTAACCTGCGTCTGGCCGACGTGGTGGTCATCAACAAGGTGGACACCAGCGATCTGGCAGCCATTGCCGCCGTGCACAACAACGTTTACCACGTTAATCCCCAGGCTGCCGTCATCGAAGCGGCCTCGCCCATCTTTGTCGAGCACCCTGAGGCCATCAGAGGCAAAAAAGTCTTGGTCGTCGAAGACGGCCCGACTTTGACCCACGGCGAAATGGCTTATGGGGCCGGCATCGTAGCCGCCAGGCGCTTCGGCGCAGCCCAAATCGTAGACCCCCGGCCTTACGCCGTGGGTTCCATCATCGAGACTTTTGAGAAGTACCCTCAGACCGGTCCCCTTTTACCGGCCATGGGCTACAGCCAGAAGCAGATCGAAGAACTGGAGGAGACCATCAACAACACTCCCTGTGACCTGGTCATTGTGGCCACACCCATTGACCTGCGACGGGTAGTGGAGATTCGCCATCCCGCCCAGCGGGTGCGCTATGAGTTGCAGGAAATCGGCCAGCCGACCCTTAAGGACGTGCTGGGCGCAAAGTTTGGATAGCGTGGCAGGGAGAGCGTTCGCCAAGCCCCAAAAACAGAGTTAGCGACCCTGAGCGAAGAAACCCGCGGCAAGTAGGCTGGCGGTTGAAACCGCACCTGAGGCTAAGCCTTCTGGCAGAAAGGAACAAGGCTTTCTCCGATGAGGAAGAAGCAGACGTGGCGTTGGCTGTCGCTGAACTAGGGCTGCGCTTGCCGAGGGCAGTCATTGATACCAAAGATTATCACAAATTGAGGAGGTAACATGCCCGCACAAGTAGCCATTGTGGGCGTCGGTTACAGCGGCTTCAGCCCCTTGACGCCCGAGCTGTCCTACAAGGAGCTGATGTACGAGGCCGCCCTTAAAGCCTACCAGGATGCCGGCGTTGATCCCCGCCGGGACATCGAGAGCTTTGTCAGCGTGGCCGAGGACTTTACCGAAGGGACCAGCATCTTCGACGAGTATGTCCCCGACCAGCTCGGCGGGGCGCTGAAGCCGGTACACACCATCCCCGGGGAAGGCATCCACGGCCTCATCGCCGGCTACCTGCAAATCTGTACCGGGGCCATGGACCTGGTGGCGGTGGAAGCTCACAGCAAGGCCTCCAACATCCTCACCCCGGACCACATCGTCGCCTTTGCTATGGACCCTGTCTATAACCGGCCCCTGGCGGCTAACCCCTACTTTATCGCCGGCCTGGAGATGAACCGCTATCTTTATGAGACGGGGACGACCCGTGAACAGTGCGCCTGGGTGGTGGTCAAGAACAAACGCAACGCCCTCTTGAACCCGGCCGCCGCCTATGGAGCGGACATCACCGTTGAGGATGTGCTGGCCTCCGAGCCCCTCTCCTACCCCCTGGGCCGTCTGGACGCCAGTTTCCACGCCGATGGGGCTATTGTCATGGTCCTGGCCTCCAGAGCCCGGGCCGAAGAGCTGACGGACCGGCCTATCTGGATCCGGGGCGTGGGTTGGTGCAACGACTCGCCCTCACTGGAGAACCAGGACTGGGGTCGCGCTATCTACGCCCAGGAAGCAGCCAGGATGGCCTACCGCGGGGCCGGTATCCGCAGCCCCCGCCTGGAGATTGACTTCGCCGAGATAGATGACACCTTCTCCTATAAGGAGCTCCAGCATCTGGAGGCCCTGGGCCTCTGCCGCCCAGGTGAGGCGGGCCCTCTGACCGAGGAAGGCTTCACCGAGCGGGATGGCGAGTTCCCGGTCAACCCCTCAGGCGGGTGCCTGGGTGTGGGCCACCTTTTGGACGCTTCCGGGATGAGCCGGGTGCTGGAGGTGGTCCTGCAGTTGCGGGGCGAAGCTGGCCAGCGGCAACTGGAAGGCGTAGAGACCGGCCTGGCTTTCGGCTGGCGCGGCCTCCCCACCACCAGTGGGGCCATGGTAATCCTGAGCAATTGAGCTTTGAAGAAGGAGAAAACGGGATGGCCGTTCGATGCGATGTCAAAGACCTGGACCTGGCTCCCAAAGGCAGGCTTCGGATTGAGTGGGCTGCCCAGGAGATGCCGGTGCTCAGGTTGATCCGCCAGCGCTTCGCGAAGGAGAAGCCACTCAAAGGGGTGCGACTTGCCGGGTGCCTGCATATCACCACCGAGACGGCCAACCTGGCCCTGACCTTGCAGGCCGGAGGAGCCGACGTGGTGCTCTGCGCCTCTAATCCCCTCTCCACCCAGGATGACGTGGCCGCCTGTTTGGTGGCCGAGCATGGTATCCCGGTCTTTGCCATCAAGGGCGAGGACCACGAGACCTACTACCGCCACATTAACGCCGCCCTGGACCACAAGCCCAACCTGACCATGGATGACGGAGCCGACCTGGTGTCTACCCTGCACAAAGAACGCACCGAACTGATCAGCCATGTCATCGGTGGCACCGAGGAGACGACCACCGGCGTCATTCGCCTGCGAGCCATGGAGAAAGAAGGGACTCTGCGCTATCCCATCCTGGCCGTCAACGACGCTGACACCAAGCACCTTTTCGATAACCGCTACGGCACCGGCCAGTCAACCATTGATGGCATTGTGCGGGCTACCAATATCCTGCTGGCAGGCAAGACTTTTGTGGTGGGAGGATACGGCTGGTGCAGCCGGGGGATCGCCATGCGCGCCCGGGGCATGGGAGCCAACGTCATTGTCACCGAGGTGGATCCTCTGCGGGCCCTGGAGGCGGTCATGGACGGCTTTCGGGTAATGCCGATGCTGAAGGCGGCAGAGATAGGTGACATCTTTGTCACCTCCACCGGAGACATCAATGTGATAGACAAGCCCCACTTTGAAGTCATGAAAGACGGGGCCATTTTGGCCAACTCCGGCCACTTTAATGTAGAAGTCAACATCTCAGCTCTGGAGGAGATGGCCATAGAGAGACGCCGCATCCGTGACTTTGTTGACCAATACGTCATGCCCGATGGACGGCGCCTTTCCCTCCTGGGTGAGGGACGCTTAATCAATCTGGCTGCCGCCGAAGGTCACCCCAGCTCCGTCATGGACCTCTCGTTTGCCAATCAGGCTCTGGGAGCCAGGTTCATTGTTGAAAATGGCGCCAAGCTGGAAAACAAAGTCTATCCCGTTCCTAAAGACATTGATCGCCAAATCGCCGCCCTCAAACTCGTGACGATGGGCATAGAAATAGATACCCTGACCGAAGAGCAAAGGCAATATCTGGCCTCCTGGCAGGAAGGCACTTAGAACCTATCCGAAAACAGGTGCGGGACAGGCTTTCCAGGCTGGGGTAGGCGAGGGCAGTGCCTTCGCCTAGCCGCCTTCGCCTAACCACCTTTTTATTGTCAACCTATCTAGAGTCTGGCCTGGCGGTGACGGCTCCCCCCGCCTGCGGCGGGGGCTTCGGCAAGCCCAAAGGCCCCGCCGCAAACGTCGGGGCTGAGCAACCCAAGGGCGTTGAAACGCCCTTGCAGCAGCCAGAACAGCGTGCTTCAGCACGCTTGAGCCGCTCAGCCTGAACGTTAACGTTCAGGCCCAAAGGCCCGTCTGGGCGTGTATGGGGGCACGCTAGATGCCCTCTTAAGTTGTGGGTAAAGGTGGCCAACCAACTTGCCTGTGTACCCGTTGTAATGGTATAATACGCTCCGAATTGGTGGAGAGGAGCGTGGAGCTTGAGCGAGAAGCCAAAGCGACGGATTGCCTGGACAGCCGTACTTCTCCTGTTTATCCCCTTCCTGGCCCTGGCCCTGCGGCTCTATCGCCTGGGAGCACAGAGCCTGTGGTACGACGAAGGAGTCAGCGTCTACCTGGCCCGGATGAGCCTGTCTCAGTTGACGGCCTGGACGGCCGATGACATCCAGCCCCCTCTATATTATTACCTCCTCCACTTCTGGCTGCTCCTCTTCGGACAACCCAGCAGTGAATTTGTGGTGCGCTTTCCCTCGCTTTGCTTCGGCGTGCTGATCGTGCCCTTAATGTACAGGATGGGCCGGCAGCTCTGCAGCGCCAGGGCTGGCCTTTTGGCGGCTCTTCTGTCGGCCATTTCCCCCCTCTACCTCTGGTACTCCCAGGAAGCCCGGATGTACACCATGCTGACCTGCCTGTGCCTGTTGTCGAGCTATCTGCTGTTAGAGGCGCTGGAGCGAAACGCACCGCCGCGCCCGCCCCTGTGGCTGGCTTTCGCTGCAGCCAACGTTGCCGCCGCCTACACCCATTACTTTGCTTTCTTCGTGATGGCTTTCCAGGGGATTTACCTGGCGGCCTGGTGGTGGATGGAGCGTCGAGAGCGGCGGTTGCTCCTCCAGGGGCTGGCCGCCTTCGCCGCTACCACCCTGATCTATCTGCCCTGGGTGCCCTTCATGCTCCACCGCTACCAGGCCGACGTCAGCTATTGGGAAGGTACCCTCAAACTCAACGAGGCGCTGCGCAAAGCGCTCATCTCCTTCAGTCTCGGTGAAACAGTCTTTGAGGAAGTGGGAGTCAGACTGGCGGTTGGCTACGGAGCCATCGCTTTGCTCGCCCTGGCCGCCCTGGCTTTTTCCAGGCGTGATGCAGAGTATGAGACAGGCAACACGCTGCCTTCCGCTGCCCGCCTCTTGTTTTTATTGCTTTATCTGCTCCTGCCCGTTGTCCTTATCATCACCCTCTGCTACCGTGTCCCCAAATTCAGCCCGCGCTATCTGATGCTCTCCTCCCCGGCTTTCATCCTCATCTTCGCCGGCGGTCTGACAACCCTGCTCCAACAGGGTGGAGGGTGGAAAAGGCTATCCGCCATCTGCTTGCTTTTCATTCTGACCACCTCCGCCTACGCCGATTACAACAATTATTTCAACATCCATTTCACCAAGCCCGACTTTCGAGGAGCAGCCCGACATATCGAAGAGCGCATCGGACCTGATGAGGCTATCATCCTCACCTCCGGCCATTTCTATCCTGTCTTCACCTACTACTACCATGGCCACAACTGGTATCCCATCCCCGCCGAGCGAACCCTGTCCACCCAGCATACCCTCAACTTCAGCGTGGCCGATGATTTGAACCGTGCCCTGGCTGGCAAAAGCGGTGTGTGGGTGGTCCTGTGGCAAGACGAGGTGGTGGACCCCAACGGTTTCCTGCTCACGATGCTAGAGGAGAAAGGTGAGCTTCTGGAGGCCGAGGACCTGTGGCACGTGCGCCTGCGCCACTTTGCCCTGCCGGAAGGTGTGCATTTCTCCTCGCAGCCGGACATCCAACACCCCGTTGAGGTCAATTTTGAAGGCCGAATCAAACTTCTCGGCTACGACTCACATTTCACGCCTTACGCTCCACGTCTCACGCTTTACTGGCAGGCAGAACAACCCCTGGATGATGACTACAAAGTCTCCCTGCGCCTGCGCGACGAGGAAGGTCACTACTGGGGTCGTCTCGACCGGCGGCCGGCAGCCTATCTGTACCCTACCACTCGCTGGAAAGTGGGCGAGCTCCTCTTCGGCCACTACGAACTGCCCGTGCTGTCGGGCACCCCGCCGGCGGAGTATCGGTTAGAGGTAGTCCTCTACTCGGAGAAACGACCCGCGGGCCTGGATGTCGTGGATGCCAGCGGGGTAGCCAAGGGAGCAAAGGCTGTCATCGGGACGGTGGAAGTGCCCAAAGCAGAGCGGCCCCCTTCCAGGGAGGAACTGGGGATCAACCGGCCGCTGGAGGCTGACTTTGGCGGACATATTGCCCTGCTAGGCTACGAGCTGGGCCAAGCCGCAGTACAGCCCGGCGACCGCCTGTACCTGATGCTATTCTGGCAGGCATTGGCGGACATAGACAAGGACTACTCGTTGACCGTTGTTTTAGCGGACGAGAGGAACAAGGCGATGGGCGAGGAGAGGTTCTCACCCCTGGTGTGGGCCTATCCTACCAGCCGCTGGCTAGCGGGCGAGCTCTGGCGTGGCCAATACGATTTCCCGGTGCCCATCGAGGCCCAACCGGGTCGAGCCTGGCTACAAATTGGCCTGGTGGACAGCTCAGGCCAGCCGTTGGGTGAGAAGGTATCGCTGGCCAGCCTGGCGGTCCAGGCCACAAAACGAGTCTTCGCCGTGCCCGAGACCCAATACCCCAGTGGGGCCAACTTTGGGGACCTGGTGACTCTCCTCGGCGCTGACCTGGACAGAACCACAGTGAGGCCCGGAGAAACCCTGCACCTGACCCTCTACTGGCAAGCCCGGACCAGAGTAGAAAAGTCCTACACCGTGTTCACCCATCTTCTGGATGCCGAGCACCGCATCTGGGCGCAGCAAGATGGAATCCCGGTCCATGGCGCTCGCCCCACGACAGGCTGGGTGCCCGGCGAAGTCATCAGAGACGAGTACCGGCTGATCGTTGCCCCCCAGGCCCCTCCGGGCAACTATGTCATCGAAGTGGGTCTGTACGAGGCGAGTGCTCCGGCCATGCCCCGCCTGTCTGTCTCAGGCAGGGCTGGCCAGCCCCCTGACGATAGAGTGTTGTTAGCAGAAGTGAGGGTGGAGTAAAGTTGGAAAGAGCATCCTGCAGGCAGCATCAAACGCTTGTCGCCCTGCTCTTTTTGGTGTTCCTGACCTTTATCTTACGCGCCTATCGCCTGGGGCATCAGAGCTTCTGGTACGATGAGGGGCAAAGCTATTACTTTGCTCACCAGGACAGCCTGGGAGCGATGTGGGATGTCATCTCCGAGAGCGACCACCCGCCCCTCTATTTCATCCTTCTCCGCCTCTGGATGTCTGTGGCCGGTCGCAGCGAGTTCGCCCTGCGCTTCACGGCCCTCTTTTGGAGCGTGCTGCTGGTGCCTCTGGTGTACCTTCTGGGACGGCGGGCCTTTGGTTCCGGGGAAGGGATGGCCGCTGCTCTGCTGATGGCCATATCACCTTTCCACATCTGGTACGCCCAGGAGGCGCGGATGTACACCCTGGCCACTTTTTTGAGCCTTCTTTCAAGTTACCTGCTCTGGCTGGCTTTACAGAAGGGGCGGCCTTCTCTCTGGCTGGCCTATACTCTGGCCGCCCTGGCCGCTCCTTACGCTCACCTCTATGCCTGCTTTATCCTCCTTTTCCAGGGCCTTTTCGTCCTCCTGTGGACCTGGCGAAGCTGGCCCAAAGTGCCTTGCCTGCGAGCCTGGCTTCTCTCCCAGGTGGGCATTGGCCTGGGCTTCCTGCCCTGGGTTGGCATTGTGCTCAGAGAATATGCCAGCAACGCCACCTATTGGCCGGGTATCCTGGATGTGAAGAGGTTCCTCCTGGACACGGTCATTGCTTTCTCGGCTGGCCTGACGCTGCCCCTTGACCAGGCCGCCTGGCCAGCCACGGCTTTTCTGCTGACCCTGGGAGCGGGGTGCGTCTCGCCAGCCTTCCCACGGTCCGAACCCCGCCGTCGGCAGGGATTCTCCCTGGTGCTGCTTTATCTGACGGTGCCAACTCTGACTGCCCTGGTCATTTCCTATCACCATCCCAAATACGCCCCTCGTTACCTGCTTCTGGTCACTCCGGCCTATTACCTGCTGGCGGCCAAGGGGCTGACTGTATTAAGGGCTTATCGGCGCTGGGTCGGATTGGCTGTCATCCTTTTTACAATCATCCTGGTGGGGGTATTCCGGTCCCTCTACCATAACTACTGGGGGGAGGAATATGCCCGGGACGACTTTCGAGCTGTGTTAGGCTACATTGAGGCCAACGCCTGGGAGGACGATGCCATCATCATCGTGGGCGGCCACGCCTATCCCGTTCTGGATTATTACAACCGCCTGGGTCTGGCCGCCTACCCCATCCCGCCCAGGCTGGTGGCCTCGGTGCAACAGCCGGTGAGCCGACCGTTGGTGGCCGAAACCCTTAATCGGATTGTGGCTCACCACCGGCGGGTCTGGCTGATCCTCTGGCAGGAACGCCTGGCCGATCCGGCTCGTCTGGTGCTCAACGAACTGGTAGCCAACACACCCCGCCTGGAAGTGGGAGCTGAGTTCCATGGTCTGGCCTTGCTCCTCTTCTCCCTGGAAGACAAGCCCCATTTCTCCATTGAACCACCGATTCCCCATCCTTTCGTCGTGGATTTCGCCGACAATATGCAGTTGGCAGGCTACGAACTCACTAAGGGCCAATGGCTGCGAGATAAGCGACAAAGGGAGTGGGCTGCGGCTAAGATGGAGACGGAGGAATTAGTCTTTGAGCCCGGCGAGACCATCTACCTGGCGCTCTACTGGCGGACGCGTGGTGTGGTAAAGGGCGATTATACTGCTTTCACCCACCTCCTCGCCCAGGATGGGACCCTCTATGGCGGTTGGGACAGCAAGCTAGGTGGCGAGTTCTACCCTTCGTCTCAGTGGCCGACCGGCGACGCCCTGCGGGAGGAATATCCCCTCACCGTCTCACCGGCGGCGCCGCCGGGACGCTACCAGATTGAAGT
>JBBIJG010000013.1:9464-14991 GCA_037446095.1 Caldilineae bacterium | reverse complement strand
TCGGGCAGGAGTACCGCATCTCGGCTAATTCCTTCTTTCAGGCTAACACACCCCAGGCGGAGGAATTGGTGCGCCTGGTGAGAGACTACCTGGCTCCTACGGGGAGCGAGGTGTTGCTGGACGCCTATTGCGGGGTGGGCGTCTTTGGGCTGAGCCTGGCCGATGAGGTGAGGCGGGTCATTGGCGTGGAAGAAAGCCCCAGCGCCGTAGCTGATGCCCGCTTCAACGCCCGCTCGTCCGAGCACGTTGAGTTCATCGAGGGGAGGGTGGAGGAGGTGCTGCCTTCGCTGGGAACTCCCGTTGACCTGGCCGTCCTCGACCCTCCGCGTCAAGGGTGTGCTTCGGAAGCGCTGACAGCCCTGGCCGGACTGGCTCCGAACAGGATTGTCTATGTCTCTTGTGACCCGGCCACCCTGGCCCGGGATGCTCGCCAGCTCGTCCAGACCGGGTATCAACTGCTCGAAGTACAGCCTGTGGACATGTTTCCCCAAACCTATCACATTGAGAGTGTGGCCCTTTTGCGGCGGTAGCTGTCGCCTCTCGCCCTCCCCGGAGTAACTCGTTGGGCGTTGGCTGTGTACCCGGCGCGGGCATGTTTTGCGCTCTTTGCTCAGGCACGGGCCGGCGGTTGAAACTGCGCCTGAGTGGGCGTTGTCACGCCAGCCGCCTACGTGGTCGGGTTGGGGCTTCTCCGTGAGGGAACGCTCAGCCAAAGGCCCTCCAGGCGTGACCTCGGTCGCTGGCTACCCTCCTGGTTAGGCGAAGGCAGTGCCTTCGCTAACCAGAACTTTGTCAGGCGGTAAAGGCTTTAACTGATGTGTCAGATGAGGGAAAGGCTCTCTACGCCAATCAAGACCTGGGTGGAGGCGCCGCTTGTCGCCCTGGGACTGGCTGTTTTCCTGGCCCTCTGCCTGTACCAGATCAATTTGCCAGGTCTGCACTACGATGAGGCCAAAGAGGCCGGCGTACCAGCCATGCAACTGGTCATGGGACAGCCGGTCGAGACCTTTCGCAATTCGGGGATTCGGGTCGCCGGAAAGACTTTTCCCTTGATGGTCACAGATTATATTGGGGCCCTTAACATCTACCTGCTCCTCCCCTTCTTCGCCCTTTTGGGCAGCAACGTTTTCGCCCTGCGACTGATGCCTATCCTCTGTGCTGCTCTGACCCTTCTTCTGACTTACCCCCTAGCCCAGCAACTGTTCAACAAGCGGGTGGCGCTCGTGACCTGTCTGCTTTTGGCCGTTAACCCTTCTTTCATTTTCTGGAGCCGCCAGGGGATTTTTGTCACTTCCATCACGGCGACCATTGCCGTGGCCAGCCTGCTTTGTTGGCTGCGTTGGTATCGGGCGCGACAGGCGCGCTACCTGTATGGAGGTGCCTATCTTTTCGGCTTGGGGCTCTATGCCAAACTCCTCTTCCTGTGGGTCATTGTGGCCTTAGGAGCTACTTTCTTTGTCCTCAAGGTGTCCGGCGGGCGAAGGGCCTTTCTGGAGACCATCAAGTCAGATCGCAGACAATGGATTGCAGCCCTGTTCTGTTTCCTGTTGGGCCTTTTCCCCTTCCTCATCTACAACCTTCAAACCAGGGGCACTCTCCTGACCCTGACCGACAATCTGACCTCCTCCTACTACGGGACTTCCAATCTGGCTTTGGCCGCCAACCTGGCCACCCGCCTCGCTCAGTTCAAGGCAGTATTGAACGGTGGCCACCTCTGGTACCTGGGTGGTGTTTTCACCAATGACCTCTACCCCCTCTGCTTTGTCGGCGTGGGGCTGGCTTGCATTCCGATCCTCCTCTGGAAAGCCCGGGGCGAATGGCGCCGGATGGCTTTTCCTTTCCTGATGCTGGCCTTCATGCTCCTGGCCAGTTGCTTCACCGTTTCAGCTTTGTGGTCCACCCATTACGCTATCCTGGTTCCGTTCCTGCCCCTGGCTGTGGCTGGGAGTTTGGACCTCCTGGTTCGTTACACCACGCCATCCGAAGCCGGGCATATCCCCCGGTTTATTCCCGGCCTGGCGATGTTTCTGGTCCCGGCTGCCCTGGCTGCTGGCGACCTCTGGGTGGACCTCCACTACCATCAGGCCCTGGCGCGCAGTGGGGGCTACGCGGCCCACTCCGATGCCAGCTACGCACTGGCCCGTTATTTGCAAGAGCGAGGCCCGGCCTCGCCGTTGGCCATGGATTGGGGAATTGACGCCCCTGTGCAGTTCCTGACTTTGGGGGCTATCAACCCCATCGAAATCTTTGGCTACGAATGGGAACCGGATAGGGCCTTCGAGGAACGCCTGGCACGCTTCCTGCCCCACCCTGACAACCTTTACATCTTCCATAGCCCGGGCGAGACCATCTTCCAGCGTCGTGGGGCCTTCGACAGGCTGGTGCTGGGGATGGGCAAAACCAGCCGAGTAGAGAAGGTGATCCTGGATCGCAGCGGCAAATCCCTTTTTGTCCTGGTGAGGGTGAGCGAAGGATGACGGGCCGAGTTACAGAGGGCGAAGGTGTCCTCACCCCCCGCTTGGGACGGGAGATTTTTAGGAGGCGACCGGCGGTCACAACTCTGCCGAAACGGGCCACCCACGATGACAATCTCCATATAACCTTCACACCCTATCCAGGAAAGTTGTGATATAATATATAGGTGACTTTCTTTATGTCCCACCTGACCACCTGCCTGCGTTTGCATGGAGACTTTCGGCGGAGTGTTTAATGTAAACTGAGTTCTGGGTCCCGTCCCTGAAGACAGACCTCCCTTACAGTTGACAGAGAGGCTTGAGAGCCAAGAGGGATGGAAACAAGTGCAAGAAGCCAAGAGAAGCAATCTCGGTCAGAAGATTTTGGTTATAGACGACGAAGTGGAGCTGCGGCGCTTTATCAAACTGCGCCTGTCCAGAGCGGGCTACAAGGTGTTTGAGGCCGGCAACGGCATAGAGGGTCTGGAACAGTTGTACAAAGTCAAACCGCATCTGGTGATCTTGGACATCATGATGCCCAAGATGGACGGCTGGGAAACCTGCCGCCGCATCCGAGAAATTTCTGATATCCCTATCCTCATCCTTTCGGCCAAAGGGGATCGGGGCTCGAAGGTGAAAGGGCTGGACCTGGGTGCGAATGATTACTTGGCGAAACCTTTCGCCGGTTCTGAGCTTTTGGAGAAGATAGAACTATTGTTGGGTTGTGCCGAACCATCTCCTGAATCCGCCTGACATACCCTGAAAGGGTCCCTCTGCCATATCCCCGACCTTCACCCAAGCTGCAACCCAGCTCTTAACCAACCAGGGTTGAGCAAGCCGCTTGACAGAATAGCCAGTTCGTGGTATGATTAAAATAGCTTTTAGCACTCTCGGCACCAGAGTGCTAATTCTTTAGGCTGGGAGCTCCTCTGCCGGGGTATTTATTGAGCCTGAGGGCACGGCCGTTGCTCGCGCAGGCACTTCTTCAGGCGCCATGTCAACCGCCAGCCCCAGAATGGGATGGCACCCCTTGCCTTGAGGAGGATCAGCATGGCGGAATTGACCGACAGAAGACAAAAGGTCCTGGGCCTGGTAGTACGTCAATACATCGCTACAGCCATCCCCGTCAGTTCTAAAACCATCGTGGAACAGTACGGCCTGGATGTCAGCCCGGCTACTATCCGCAATGAGATGGCCTATCTGGAAGAACAAGGCTATCTCACTCACCCTTATACCTCGTCCGGACGGGTGCCCACTGAGAAGGGCTATCGTTACTTTGTGGAACGGCTGATGGGCGAAGCGGAACTCCCCTTGGCCGAACAGCGCACCATCCGTCATCAGTTCCACCAGGCACGCCTGGACCTGGAACAGTGGATGAAGCTGGCGGCCACTGTTTTGGCGCGCACAGCCCACAATACCTCTCTGGTCACAGCTCCCACCCTCCCCCAAAGCCGTCTCAAGCACCTGGAGCTGATCGCCGCGCCCAACTCTCGGGCCTTGCTGGTCCTGGTCCTGAGAGAAGGGATCGTCAAGCAGCAGATGTTCACTCCGGTTCAACCCATGACCCAGGAGGAACTGAACCAGGTGGCCAATCATTTGAACGCTCTCTTCACCAACCTGAGTGCTGCTCAGATTGCCGCCTTATCCCACCCCTTGACGCCTGTAGAAGAGCAGGTCACCAACCTGGTCATCGAATTGATGGCCGAGGCGGAAGGGCGCTTCGGCGGTGAGATCTATCACGATGGGCTATTGCATACCTTCAGGCAACCTGAATTCAGCGAGATCGAAAACGTGCGGCAAATCATCAGGGTCCTAGAAGAACAAAGCCTGTTGGAGGCGATCCTGGCCGAAGTGCTGAGCTCCAGTGGCGTTCAGGTTATCATTGGCGGTGAGGGACGTTGGGAGGAGTTGAGTGAATG
The DNA here is from genome assembly GCA_037446095.1 of Caldilineae bacterium. Classification (GTDB taxonomy): domain Bacteria; phylum Chloroflexota; class Anaerolineae; order E26-bin7; family E26-bin7; genus E26-bin7. Next base: position 10,619 of record JBBIJG010000013.1, on the reverse strand, counting down.
TAGCATGGTGCTGGCTCCTTATGGCGAGGCGGGCCGGGCTCTTGGCGCCCTGGGTGTCTTAGGGCCTATGCGTATGCGTTACGGGCGAGCCATCTCGGCCGTGCGCTATGTGGCCAATCTGCTGAGCGACCTGATCCACGATTGGTACGGTTAATCACAGGAGTTACATAGTTGAAACCGCGCCTGGGGAGCCTCCGGCTGGCTGTCCACCTGCGTGGACGGGGGCGCGTCCGCGTAGGCGGACGCCCGGCTTTAGCCCTACAGGTGCGACCTCGGTCGCTGAAGCTCGGCGGTAAGTCCTGCAGGCTCCAGCAGTGGCCATGACACCAGCCAAAGCCTCAACTCCGGAGGGGAGCATTTACGCAGTGGCTCCTGGTTAGGCGAAACCGGCCAATTTTGTGGTTTTCTATCCCTGAGAAAAGGTTTTGGAGGGTAAGCGAATGGCAGAGACGCAAACGGAAGAATCACTGGCCCTTGAGGAAAAACCGGCCGAGGCCGCTGAAGAGGTGGACGAGCTGACTGCTCTGCGCCAGGCCCTGGAAGAGCAAAAGGCCAAAGCAGCCGAGTACCTGGACGGCTGGCAGCGCGCCCGCGCCGAGTTTGCCAACTACAAAAAACGCGTGGAAAAAGAGCAAGAAGAGATGATCAGGGTTGCCAACGGGGTCTTGATCACCAAACTCCTGCCTGTCATGGACGACTTTGAGCGAGCCTTTCAGACATTGCCTCCCCCTCTGAGGAGCCTGACCTGGCTGGAAGGGATCGCCCTGATCCAGCGCAAACTGCAAATCCTGCTGGAGCAGGAGGGAGTAACCGTCATCGAGACGGAAGGGCAAATGTTCGACCCTGCCCTGCACGAGGCTGTCACCTACGAAGAAAGCCAGGAACACGAGGAAGGCCAGATTATCGGCGAAGTGCAAAAGGGCTACAAACTGGGCGACAAAGTCCTTCGCCCCAGCCTGGTGAGAGTGGCGAAGAGAATACAAGTGAAGGAGAACAACCATGGGCAAGATAATCGGCATTGATCTGGGGACAACCAACTCGGTGGTGGCTGTCATGGAGGGTGGCGAACCGGTCGTGATTACTGGCTCCGAGGGTTCACGACTGTGCCCCTCGGTGGTGGCCATCAATCCCAAAACCGGTGAACGAATGGTCGGC
>JBBIJG010000013.1:0-9453 GCA_037446095.1 Caldilineae bacterium | reverse complement strand
ACCAACTCTGAAAACACCATTTTGTCTATCAAGCGTTTCATGGGTCGCAAGTTTAACGACCCGGAGGTGCAAAGGGCGCGCAAGATTTTACCCTACAAGGTCACCGAAGCCCCTAACGGAGACGTGCGGGTGCACATGGGAGGGAAAGAGTACTCTCCGCCGGAAATTTCAGCGATGATCTTGCAAAAGCTTAAGGCTGATGCGGAAGCCTACCTGGGCGAACCGGTCACCCAGGCCGTCATCACCGTGCCCGCTTACTTCAACGACTCCCAGCGCCAGGCTACCAAGGACGCGGGGAAGATCGCCGGCCTGGAGGTGCTGCGCATCATCAATGAGCCCACGGCTTCGTCTCTGGCCTACGGTCTGGACAAGAACATAGACCAGACCATCGCCGTCTACGACCTGGGCGGGGGCACCTTCGACATCTCTATCCTGGACGTAGGGGAAGGAGTCTTTGAAGTCAGATCCACCAATGGTGATACCTTCTTGGGAGGCGATGACTTTGATCAGCGCATCATTGATTGGGTGGCCGACGAATTCAAGAAGGATCAGGGCATTGATCTGCGCCAGGATAAGATGGCTTTGCAGCGCCTCAAGGAAGCAGCCGAAAAGGCCAAGATCGAACTCTCCAGCGTCATGCAGACGGAGATCAATCTGCCCTTCATTACTGCCGATGCCTCGGGCCCCAAACACCTGAACATGACTCTGACCCGGGCTAAATTGGAACAACTGGTAGGGGACCTCATTGAACGCTCTCTCGGCCCCTGCAAGCAGGCTCTGGAGGACGCCAAATTGACTCCCGCGGACATTGACGAGGTCATCCTGGTGGGAGGTCAGACCCGTATGCCGGCTGTGCAGGAGGCGGTGCGGCGCTTCTTTGGCAAAGGGCCCCACAAGGGGGTCAACCCCGATGAGGTGGTGGCTATTGGGGCGGCCATTCAGGCCGGCGTGTTAGGCGGTGAAGTCAGAGATGTCCTCCTCCTGGATGTCACGCCCCTGACCTTGAGCATCGAGACCCTGGGCGGTGTGGCCACGCCCCTCATTGAGCGCAACACCACCATCCCCACCAGAAAGTCGCAGATCTTCTCCACTGCGTCTGACATGCAAACCAGCGTGGAAATCAAGGTGGTTCAGGGTGAACGTCCCATGGCCGCCGATAACAAACTGCTGGGCAATTTCATCCTGGATGGCATCCCACCCGCACCGCGAGGCGTCCCCCAGATCGAAGTCACCTTTGACATTGATGCCGATGGCATTTTGAAGGTCTCGGCTCAGGACAAGGCCACGGGACGAGAACAGCACATCACCATTACCGCTTCCAGCGGCCTGTCGAAAGAAGAGGTGGAGCGGATGGTGAAAGAGGCCGAACGCTATGCCGCCGAAGACCGGAAGCGGAAGGAGAGAGCCGAGGCCCGCAACGCAGCCGACGCCATGATCTACCAGGCCGAGAAGCTCTTACGCGAACAGGGCGACAAGGTACCCGTCCATGTCAAAAGCGATGTAGAGAGCAAAATCAGGTCGCTGCGGGCTATCCTGGACAGCGGCAGTACGGACGAACTGCAGAACAGGACCCAGGAGCTGGGAATGGCTCTGCAACAAATTGGTGCGGCGATGTACGGCCAGGCCGGTCCCACCTCTCCGCCCCCCGGCGCGGAAGGGAGCCCACCCCCCGGCGGAGGCGGTGACGAAGACATTATCGAGGGTGAGTTCAAAGAGGCATAGAACATGAAACCAGAATTGCACCTTTGAACGAGGCGGAAAATGAACGCCAAACGCGACTACTATGAGGTGCTGGGAGTGAGTCGTTCGGCCAGCCAGGACGAAATCAAGAAGGCTTTTCGACGGCTGGCCCGCCAATACCATCCCGATGTCAACAAGAGCCCCGACGCCGAAGCGAAATTCAAGGAGATCAACGAAGCTTACGAAGTGCTCTCCGACGCTGAGAAACGAGCCGCCTACGACCGCTTTGGCCATGCCGGCCTGCAAGGCGGAGGCTTTGGTAACTTTGGCTTTGGCTTCGGTGCTTTCGATGATCTCTTCGAGAGCTTCTTCGCAGGCTTTGGCCCTCGTCGGACAGCGTCTCGCAGAACACCACGCCGGGGAGAGGACATCGTCACCAAGCTGACCATCAGCTTCGAGGAAGCCGTCTTTGGCTGTGAGAAAGAAATCGAGATTGCCCGCTATGAGACTTGCCCTCATTGCTCCGGCAGCGGGGCGGAGCCGGGTACCCAACCTATCCGCTGCCCGCAATGCAACGGCATGGGAGAAGTACGCCGCTCGGCCGGTTTCTTTACCCAGATTATGACCTGCCCCCGTTGTGGGGGAGAAGGCGAAGTGGTCAGCACCCCTTGCTCCCGATGTAGAGGAAACCGGCGCGTTGAGGTGACCAGGAAAATGCTGGTCACGATAGATCCCGGAGTGGACACCGGCATCCGATTGCAGATGAGCGGCGGGGGTCACGAAGGCGCTTATGGCGGCCCTCCTGGCAACCTCTATGTCGTCCTCAGCGTGGAACCACATCCTTACTTCCTCCGTCAAGAGAATGACATCCTCCTGGATTTACCAATCAACTTCGCCCAGGCCGCCCTGGGAGATGAGATAGAAGTACCCACCCTGGACGGCCAGGAGAAGCTGGTTATTCCTCCCGGCACCCAGACCGGCAAAACCTTCCGTCTGCGAGGCAAGGGAGTGCCCTATCTGCGTCGCAACGGCCGGGGGGACCAACTGGTCACGGTACGGGTGGTCACCCCCACCAATCTGACCGATTACCAAAAACACCTGCTCCAGGAACTGGCCAAAACCCTGGGCAAAGAGGTCATCCCGCAAAAAGAGCGGGGGTTCTTTGATAAAGTTAGAGATGCCTTGGGGACGTAACGTGGATTGGCTCGAGGTCAGCGTGCAGGTTAATGCCGAAGGAGCCGAGGCGGTGAGCGAAGTCTTTAACCGCTACGGCTACGGCGGGGCGGTCATTGAAGAAATTTCAGATGAGACCATAGGGAACACGCTTACGGTTAAAGCCTATCTGCCTTTTGAGAACGGGCGGGCCGTGGGGCAACAGGAGGTCGAGCAAGCCCTTTGGCACCTGAGCCAGCTCTACCCCATCCCCGCTCCCCATTTCCGCCGCCTGTCCGAAGAAGATTGGGCCCACGCCTGGAAGAAACACTACCAGGTCCTCCGAATCGGCCGGCGCATCGTCGTCAAGCCCTCCTGGCAAACCTATACCCCTCGCCCTGGGGATGTCGTCATCGAGCTGGACCCTGGCATGGCCTTCGGCACCGGCTTACACCCCAGCACGCGCCTCTGCCTGGCCGCTCTGGAGAAACACCTGACGCCAGGCATGAGAGTCCTGGATGTGGGCACCGGCTCGGGTATCCTGGCCATCGCCGCAGCCAGACTGGGCGCCGATTCGGTGTTGGCGTTGGACATTGACCCCCTCGCCGTCAAAGTGGCCAGAGCCAACGTGGCCACCAATCAGGTCGAGCACATCGTCACCGTAGAGCCCGGCTCGTGGCCAATAGCGGAGCCCCACCCGACGTTCGACATCGTTCTGGTCAACATCCTGGCCGAGACCATTGTGGAGCTACTGCATCAGGGTTTGCTCCACGGCCTGAGAGGGGGAGGGCTGATCGTCGTGTCCGGCCTTATTCAATCCCAGGAAGCGATGGTCACAGAGGCCCTCTGCGCTCAGGGTGTAAGTATGGTTGAACGCCTCCAGGAGAAAGATTGGGTTGCGTGCGTAGGCGTCAACCCTTCGGATTGAGGCCGAAGGTGGGATCATGTCTCGACAAACCTCACAGCGCATTGCCTTCACTTTGTTGACCGCCGCAGCGGTGATTGTGGTGGTGCCCATTGTCCTGGTCATCCTCTACATTATCGTCCAGGGCATCGGAGCCATCAACTGGGAGTTTCTGATGGCTATGCCCTGTCACGGGATGCGCCAGGGAGGGATCTTACCGGCCATCGTCGGCACGGTGGTACTGACCTTTGGCACGGCCATCGTCTCCATCCCGCTGGCCATTGGGGCGGCCATTTATCTGGCCGAGTACGCCCGCGATACCTGGCTGACCCGCCTCATCCGTCTGGCCATCATCAACCTGGCCGGTATCCCTTCGGTGGTCTACGGCCTCTTTGGCCTGGGACTCTTTGTCCTCTTTTTGAACCTGGGTACTTCCATCATTGCCGGTTCACTGACCCTGGGTCTGATGACCCTGCCGGTGGTGATCAGCACAGCCGAGGAAGCTATCCTGGCCGTGCCCCAGTCTTTCCGCGTGGTCAGCATCTCTCTGGGTGGCACCCGCTGGCAGACTATTCGCCATCAAGTGTTACCCCAGGCCCTGCCGGGCATTCTGACGGGCATCATTTTAGGGCTGGAACGAGCGGCCGGAGAGACGGCTCCCATCCTCTTCACCGTAGCCGCCTTCTACCTGCCACGCCTGCCCCGCTCGCCCTTCGATCAGACCATGGCCCTACCCTATCACCTCTATGTCATCTCCACCCAGGTGCCGGGTATGCCCACCGACATTCAGTACGGCACTGCCCTGGTGCTGCTGATCCTAGTCCTCTCTATGAATGCGGTGGCGACCCTGATTCGCAGTCGTTTCCGGCGCAGAAGACAATGGTAGTCCCAGGAGACTGCAACATGGGGCTGCTTCCCGCCAAAGATTCTACTCCAGCGCGGCTCCTGCGGTCCGCTGAGCCTCGGAGAACCCGATGCCTTCTCAACCCAAAATTTCCATCCGAGATTTGACTTTCTCCTATCATGGCGCCAGCCGTCCGGCCTTAAACGGCATCACCCTGGACATCCAGGCCCATGAGATCACCGTTCTCTTCGGCCCGGCGCAAAGTGGTACCTCTACCCTGCTGCGGCTCCTCAACCGCCTGAACGATTTGGTTGAGGGTACGACGATGACCGGCCAGATTCTGCTGGACGGCCAGGACATCTACGCCCCAGGGGTCAACGTGGTCGAACTGCGGCGGCGGGTGGGCATGGTCTTTGCTCTGCCCATCCCCTTGCCGACCACCATCCGTGAGAATATCACCTACGGCCCGCGCCTGAGCGGGGTGCGGGACCGGCGCCGCCTGGAAGAGGTAGTGGAGCGGTCGCTGCGGGCGGCTGCCCTGTGGGACGAGGTCAAAGACCGGCTCGATGAGCCGGCCAGCGCCCTCTCTGGCGGCCAGCAGCAACGCCTCTGCTTGGCCCGCGTCCTGGCTTTGGAGCCTGAAGTCATCCTGCTGGACAACCCCACTTCGGGCCTCGATCCCCTTTCCACGGCCAAGGTCGAGGGCTCGCTGCAAGAACTGAAGAGAGACTACACCATCGTCATGGTCCCTCACAGCATCCAGCAGGCCGCCCGCATAGCCGATAAGGCCGCCTTCCTGCTCATGGGTGAACTGGTTGAGTACGCGCCGGGGGAAGAGCTTTTCACCCGGCCGCGAGATAAACGCACCGAGGATTACATCACCGGCCGCTTCGGCTAAGTAACTATGCAAAAGTTCTTTCCAGATTTGCCGGTTGACCCTGGGGGGTGTTGGGGGGCTTCCGCCCCCCAACCGGGGGTTCGGGGGTGTCCCCCGCCCCCTTTTCCCCCCCAATTGCAAAGGGAAAATGAGTGGGGGGACACCCCCCAAGGCCCCCCGGCAGGGGGCGCTGCCCCCTGCACCCCCGTTTAGGATTGTGGACGCAGAGTAGAGCTTTTAGGCGAGAATTCCGGCTGAAGACCTCCACCCCGCTATTGAGAATCTGTCTCCAATACGGAACGCTCAGCTCTTGTGAGGCCCTGGTTACAACAAAAGCCACCGGGCTTGATGCCCGGTGGCTTTTTTGCGAAAGAAGTCCAGAGAGGCTTGAGCGAGATCGAGTCACCGGCAGTCGCCGTCTACCTCCACGCGACAGACCTCGATGGTGTATCCCAGAGCAAAGTTGTAAGGGCAAAGGGGTGTCCCATCCCAGAGCACGGTGAGCCGATTGACATCTTGTGAGGTGACATAGACCCGGTCCGTAACCGGATTGAGGGCCAGGCCGTCAATGGGATTGGGACCTGTGTCTCGGGCGATGGGATTCTCAAAATACTCTGGCCACCCCTTGCCGAACAGGAGAACTTTATCGAACCCGCCATCAGCGCTGGCCGTGGTCACATAGACATGGCCGCTGGTGCCCATATCAGAGTTGACGATAATCATGCGCATAGGCACTGGCTGCTCCGAAGGAGTTCCCCGGTCCTTCCAGACCTTAACCCACCCCAGAAAGTGGTCATCGCTCCCGTCAATGACGCAAATATTCTGCGTCTCGATAGTCGCCACGTAGACCAGGTTACGTATAGTGTCCACCGCAATGCCCCACGGGCCGCTGCCAGCATAATACTCGGCAAAGGTCAGTGCGTTAGTGTTACCATTGATGACGCCCACCCGGCCGCTACCGTGGTAGGTCACGTAGATCTTGTTGGTAACCGGGTTGACAGCAAGATGAGCAGGCTCCTGTCCCCGCCCCAGAGAGTCAGTGACGGTTGCCACCAGGGCACGGGTATCGCCGTCCAGGACGGTGACGGAATTGCCCTGGTAATTGGCCACGTAAATCCTGTTAGACGTGGGGTTATAGGCCACGTCGTGAGGCTGGTCGCCCACACTGACTGTCTGGATGATGACGTTGTCGCTGGCCCTGATGACCGTGAGTTGGTCGGTGCTCTCGTTGGTCACATAGACCAGATCGTGGGTGCCATCGTAGGCTATCCCGCTGGCGCCGGGCACAGGAGAGACCGTCGTTACCAGCGAATTGGCTGCGGTATCAATGACAGACACGCTGTTGGAGCCATAGTTGGCTACGTAGGCCCGGTCTGGAGGCGAGCTTCGGATGGCTACGCCCCGGGGCGCGATGCCGACAGTAAGGGTGGCCTCGACCGCCGGATAGCACTCAGGAGGCGGCTTGGGCGGAGTCGGCGTTGAGGGGGGTGTCGGCGATGGGCCCGGGGTGGGCGTGGCCGTCGGTGTGGGTGTCCGGGTAGGGGTCGAAGTGGCCGTCGGCGTGGGTGTGGAGGTAGGAGTTGGCGTAGGCGCACTGCACGTGCGGATGACGGTCACGCTGTCGCTGCCCTCGTTGCTCACGTAGAGCCGGCCCGTCCCTGAATGGAAGGCCACGCCCTGCTTCGGATTGGTGCCCACGTTCAGGTCGCAGGGGAGCCAGGTGTTCGTGGCCCCGTCCAGGGTAAAGACCTTGTGGACGGACCCTTCATTGGTTCCCATGGCGTATACCCGATTGAGATCAGGATTGACGGCCACCATCCAGATCGGCACGGCCAGCGGCGACGCGATGTAGGTGGGCGGGGCAGCCAGGTTGTTGCCGTCAATGACCACCAGTTGGCGGCTGTCAATGACGGCCACATAGATTTTGTTGGTGTTGGGATTGACGGCGATGCCGTGCGGCGCCTGGCCAGGCGTGGGCGGAAACCCTGTCACTAGCCGGATGGTTGTGATCACCATGTCCGTGCTGCCGTCAATGACCGAGACGCTGCTGCCGTACCCGTAGTTATCCCCGTGGCCGTGGTTGGTCACAAAGATGCGGTTGGTGACCGGATTGACGGCGATCTGGCTGGGGGCATCCTCCACGGTGATGGTGCCGACCACGACGTCCCCACTGATAACTGAAACGGTATCGAAGCCTGTCGAGGCGTCACCGTAATTGGCCACGTAGACCCGACCGGTGGCCGGATTGACGGCTACGCCGGCGGGGTTGTCGCCCACGTTGATGGTCCTCTCCACTACCCCGGTGCTGGTGTTGATGACCGCCACCCTGTCACTGTCCGCCAGCGACACGTAGAGGAACCCGCTGGGGTGATAGGCAATCCCGGTGGGGCCACTGCCGTAGCCACCCAGGCTGATGGTGCCGATCACCGTGTTGCTGCCGCCGTCAATGATGGACACGCTGTTGCTGCCATAGTTGGCCACATAAATGCGGTTGGTGGCGGTAGCGATAGCGATGCCCCGCGGCCTATCCCCCACGCCGACGGTGGCCTCTGAGGTGGGACAACACACCGGTGTAGGTGGAGTAGGGGTTGGGGGGGGCGGAGGCGGATAGTTCTTGAGGATGATGGGCAGGTAGGCATGAGCCAGTGGCCCGGTGATGCGCAGGTCGTAGGTCGCGTTGCAGCCATGAGACGAAGCAGACCAACTGCCTGACTCAACATAGTACAAACCAGTGCCGGTCACGACCCGGGTGATGAGGGAACTCAGATTGCCAGGGCTCCGATCATCATTGGAAGCCAGCAAGGTCAGGGTGATGCCGTTCCAACTGTATAGCTTTAGCTTGGTATCTACCCCAGCCGCCAGGTTGAGGGTCTCGATGGTGTAGGTGATCCCCGCCGTGCCCCAGAACCCGACCCAGTCCACATCATCAGCGTTGTGAAAGGTGTGATGGGTGGTGTTGGGTGGGGTCACGATGGTGGCCGCAGTCCGGCTGTCATCCGGCTCGTAGGCATCCTCGCAGCCGACGACTTCGGTGAAGGTCACCGTTGTTGTCCCCGTCACCAGGTTGGGCGCGGTGGCCACGACCAGCTTGGGGCCGGTGATGGTAGAGCTGATGTAAGAGGCTGCCTGGCCACTGACGTTGGTGGTGGCCGTGATGGGGCGGATGCCGCCGCTGCCCAGGTTACTAGTCGTGGAGAAAGTGATCACCTGGCCAGGCAGCAGGTTGGCGTACTGGTCTCTCACTGTGGCCACAAGATACGCGGTGTCACTCACCGGCAGAGTGCTCGGGCTGGCCTGCAGGGTTACGGTGGCCGGTGGCCCGAAACCGAGGGTGAAGTTGACCGTGGTCTGGCCAGAGGCTGTGATGCCCGGACTGGCGGTCCAGGCCGAGACCGTGGCCACGCCGGGGGTGGTGCCTGCAGTCAGGGTGGCCACGGCCACACCGCTGGCGTTGGTGCTGGCCGGGGTGCCCTTGAAGGCGTCCACATAGACATAGAAATCCGACGAGGCGGGATTACGGGTGCCAGACACCGACACGGTGATGGTGTGGGTCCCTGGGGACAGGGTGTTGGTGATCAGAGTGTTGACCTGATAGACCAGGGACGGGGAGTACATGTCAATGGGCGGATAAGACACGCCGTCAATGGAGATATTGGCCAGGCCGCAGTTGCTGCCGGTGGCGTGGGTCAGGGTGATGGCCGTCCCGCTGAAGGTATAGACCACCCGGTCCCCGTACCCATTAGACCAGAGGAGGACGCCACCGCTGGCGTTGGAATCGGGGTGCGGGGTCAGGAACTGGCCGGTCCGCACCACCGGTGAGCTCTCTCCCTCGGTCCAGAAACGGGTGATGCTGCCCAGAGTGCTGGCAAAGTAGATGGGCACACCGCTGACAGGCGGGCTCAGGGTGGCGGTGATGGTCGAGGTGGAAGTACCGTCAGCCGGGATACTGGTCGGGTTGGCTGTAAGGGTCAAGGTGTAGGTCGCCGAAACGAAATC
>JBBIJG010000012.1:0-15407 GCA_037446095.1 Caldilineae bacterium | reverse complement strand
ACCCCCAACTCCTCGACCACTATCTGGGCCAGCACCCCCACCAACCCCTGTCCGACCTCGGCGGCGCCGGCTCGCACGATGACCTGTCCATCGTCGAGCAGCTCCACTGCTGCTCCGGCGCTGTCGGCCAGGCCGCCTCCCAGACCGACGTTCTTGAAAGCGCAGGCCAGCCCCCAACCGCGTTGAGATTTGAGATTTGGGATTTGAAATTTGAGATCAGCCCCTTCCATCGCCTTCATTGTCTCCTCCACCCGCTCTATACACTCCAGCAGCCCCACGCTCTCCCGCAGGACCTGACCGGTAGCTGTTGTCGCCCCCACCTTGAGGGCATTGAGCCGGCGCAGCTCGAAGGGCGACATCCCCAGTTTTTCGGCTAGGATGTCCATCTGGGTTTCAACAGCAAAGGTGGCCTGGGGTACGCCAAAGCCCCGATAGGCCCCGGCTGGTGGATTGTTGGTGTACACGGCGTAGCAGTCCACCTTGAAGTTGGGCACCGCATAGGGACCGCTGACGTGGGTGGCGGTGCGGGTCATGACGGCCTCGCCCAGGGAGGCATAGGCCCCCGTGTCGCCAATAATATGGGCTTGGACGGCCAGCAACCTGCCGGCTTTGGTAGCCCCTGTCTTCAGCCGGATGACCGTAGCATGGCGTTTGGGGTGGACGATCATGGACTCCTGACGGGTGAAGACCAGTTTGACCGGTCGGCCCGTAGCCTGGGCTAGGAGGGCGGCATGGATTTGAGTGTGGATGTCTTCTTTGCCGCCAAAAGCGCCTCCAACCTGGGTCTGGATGACGCGCACTTTTTCTGGGGGCAGAGCCAGGCTGGCCGCAATTTGGCGCCGGTCTTCAAAGGGGATTTGGGAACCGGTATAGACGGTGACGTTGCCCTGGTCGTCCACGGTAGCCACACTGGCCTCCGGTTCCATAAAGCAATGGTCGCCAGCCGGGGTGCGGTATTCGTTCTCGATCACGATGTCTGCCTGGGCAAAGGCCGCTTCCACGTCGCCCCGCTGGAAGGCCAGGTGCTTGAGGACATTGCCGCCCTCATGGATCAGAGGGGCGTCTTCGGCCAGGGCCGCCTCGGCCGAAGCCACCACCGGCAGGGGTTCATAATCCACTGCGATGTGCTTCAGGGCAGCTTCGGCCGTTTCCTCGGTTTCAGCCGCCACCAGGGCAATGGCGTCCCCTACATAGCGCACCTTGTCGTAGGCCAGGACGGGCCAGTCGCTGCGGAGAAGGCCGTGGTTTTTGGCTCCGGGCACGTCGGCAGCGCTCAGCACGGCGACGACTCCCGGCAGGGCCCTGGCTCTGGAAGTATCTACCCGCCGCACTCTGGCGTGAGGGTAGCGGCTGCGCAGCACCTTGCCGTACAGCATCCCTTCAAAGTAGAGGTCGGCAGCAAAGACGGCCTCACCGGTGGCCTTGGCCTGGGCGTCCGGGCGAGGCAGGGGATGCCCCACGGCCTGAAAGGCTCCGGGAGGCCGGGCTCTGTCCGACTCTGGCTGCTGGCCGCTGGCGGCCAGGATGGCCGTGATGATCTTGACATAACCTGTGCAGCGGCAAAGGTTATGCTCCAGAGCCTGGTAGATGTCCTCCCGTGTGGGCTGAGGTTTGGCATCCAGGAGGGCCTTGGCGGCCATGATCATACCCGGCGTGCAGAAGCCGCACTGGATGGCCCCGTGCTCAATGAAAGCTTTCTGCAGGGGATGAAGCTCGCCGCCTCTGGCCAGGCCCTCGATGGTCTCCACCCGTTTGCCGTCAGCCCGATGAGCCAGATAGATACAGGAGCGCACGGCTTTGCCATCCACAATGACCGTACAGGCTCCACAGTGGCCCTGGCCACAGCCGTTCTTGGTGCCCGTCAGGTGCAACTTGTCGCGCAGTACCTGGAGGAGAGTGGTCTTGGGTCCCACCTCGACTTTATAGAAATCATCGTTGACATAGAAGCCGATGTTACGCTTCCCGTTCATCAGGCCATCCTTTTTCGGCGCAGGCGGCTAGATAACCCTATGGGCTTTCAGATGCTGCACCAGTTCCCTGGCTGCTTCCTCTGGCGCACCGGTGATCTTGACCCCGAACTCTCTCTCTGGCGGGAAGCTGATACGCTTTTCCTGGGTCAGGGGCTGAAGCTCTGCGGCCTCAAGGCCCAGGTCAGACGCCCCCCAGACCGTAACCGCCCATTCCCGATAGGCGTTGATGATGCGGGCGCCGGGGGGATAGCGTGGCTGGTTAGCGTCCCGGGCGATGGTCAGCAGGGCCGGCAGGCTGGCCTCGATCTCAGCGTAGCCCTTACCCTGGCGGCGAGTGGCCCTCACCTTGCCGTCGCCGACGGCCAAAACCTGGCGTACCTCGGTGATCTGAGGCAGGCCCAGGTATTCAGCCAGGCGAGGTCCCAACTGGCCGGCACCCGTGTCGGCAGCCTGGCAGCCGGCTATTATCAAGTCGTAGTTGCCAATCTTCTGGATGGCCTTGCCCAAGACGGTGGTGGCCACCGAGCTGTCGGCTTTATCGAAGGCAACGTCGGTGAGGAGGAAGGCGCTGTCGGCGCCCATGGCCAGGGCCTCGCGCAGGGCGTCGTCGGCCCGCTCCGGCCCCAAGGTCACAGCCACCACCTCGGCCCCTTGCCTGTCCTTGAGCGTGAGGGCCTCCTCCAGGGCATTCTTGTCGTTGGGGTTGATAATGTACTCCTCGCGGTTGATGAAGATCCTCTCAGCGCGGCGGTTGACGGTCATGCCGCCGGGGTCAAGGATCTGTTTGATAGGGACAATGATTCTCATGACACAAACTCCTTTGCCTCCTCACCCCCTCCCCCTGACTGGTGTCGGGAGAGGGAAGGCGCAGGGGGGTAGGGGTGAGGGCCTAGGGTAAGATGCGCACTCCTTCCTGGCGGAAGATGTCGGAGGCGATGACATAGCGCTGGATCTCGCTGGTGCCTTCAAAGATTTCGGTGATACGGGCATCGCGGTACATCAGCTCGATAAAGTAGTCTCGCATGTAGCCCATCCCGCCGTGGATTTGCACGGCCCGGTCCACGCAGCGGTGTAACACTTCCGAGCCGTAGAGCTTGCACATGGCGGCCTCACGGGAGAAGGGTTGCCCGGTGTCCACCAGCCAGGCTGTGCGGTAGACCAGGGAACGCAGAGCCTCGATCTCGGTGGCCATGTCGGCGATCATAAACTGGATGGATTGTTTGTGGGCAATAGGCTTTCCGAAAAGGTGGCGCATCTTGGCCCACTTCACGCTGGCTTCGAGGGCTAACTGCGCTGCTCCCAGACAGGCTGCTCCCAGGCTGAGCCGCCCCAGGTCCAGTGTCTTCATGAAAGTGACGAACCCCAATCCGACCTCGCCGATCACGTTTTCCTTAGGCACCCGGCAATTCTCCAGGATCAACTCGGTGGTGTCGCTGCCCCGGATGCCCATCTTGTCCTCCTCGGTGCCGGTGCTGAAACCGGGAAACGCCTTCTCCACGACAAAGGCGGTCACCCCGCCCCGGACACCTAATGACGGGTCGGTCACCGCCAGGAGGCTGACAACGTCAGAAAGTTTCCCATTGGTGATAAAGATCTTAGAGCCGTTGAGGATATAGTCATCCCTGTCTCGCTCGGCCCGGGTCCTGATAGCTCCGGCATCGGACCCGGCTCCTGGCTCCGTCAGGGCAAAGGCACCTATCAACTCACCTCGGGCCAAAGGCTTCAGATATTTCTCTTTCAGCTCCTCGCTGCCATCCAGATAGATGGCCGTGGCTCCGATGCCGATATGACCGCCGATGATCACTGCCAGCGAGCCGCAGACCTTGTTGAGCTCTTCCATAACGATGCAATAGCCTGTCTCTCCGGCTCCCATTCCCCCGTATTTCTGGGGGAAAGGCACCCCTAGCAAACCCAATTGGGCCGCTTTGTCTATCAACGCCCGGGGGACTTCTTTTTGCTCATCAATTTCTCTGGCAATGGGAGCGGCTTCGTTCTGGGCGAACTCGCGGACCATGCGCCGTAGCAATTGGTATTCTTTGGGGAATGTAAAGTCCATACTCCGACCTCCTATGGCCTGATCTTGAGGCCCTTTTCGCCGAGGATGTCTGCGGCAATGACGAACCGTTGAATCTCGCTGGTCCCTTCAAAGATGCGGCTGGCCCGTACGTCACGGTACATGCGCTCAATGGGGTAATCTTTGGTGTAGCCATAGCCGCCGTGGGTCTGCAACATATTGTTGACCACGCGGCCGGCCACTTCGGCCCCAAAGAGCTTGACCATAGCCGCTTCCCTGGTGTACTTTTGCCCCTGATCCACCATCCAGGCGGTGTGGTACACCAGGTAGCGCAGGGCCTCGATTTCGGTAGCGGCGTCGGCGATAAAGTTCTGGATGGCTTGCTTGAGGGCGATGGGGCCGCCGAACTGTTCGCGTTCACAGGCAAATTGCACACCTGCCTCCAGCGCGCCCTGGGCCACCCCCAGGCAGATGGCCCCCACACTCAGGCGGCCATAGTCCAGGGCTTTCATGGCTGTGACAAAGCCCTGGTTCAGCTTTTCCTGGCCGCCCAGGATGTTGGCCGCCGGCACCCGGCAATCGTTGAAGAAAAGCGTCGTTACCGGAACGCCCCGCAGGCCCATCATCTTCTCGTTCCGGCCGACGGTGAAGCCCGGGGTGTCCTTCTCCACGATGAAGGCTGTGATGCCTCGGGCTCCTTTTTCCGGATCGGTCTTGGCAAAGACGATAAAGGTCCCGGCGATGCTGCCGTTGATGATCCAGATTTTGTTGCCGTTCAGGATGTACTCATCGCCGTCGCGTACGGCTGTGGTTTGGACGCTCGCTGCGTCGGAACCGGCGCCGGGCTCGGTCAGGGCAAAAGAGCCGATCTTCTCACCCTGGGCCAGCGGCTTCAGATAGGTCTGCTTCTGCTCTTCGGTGCCGTCCAGGTAGAGGCACATAGCGGCAATGCTGGTGTGGACCTCGATGATCATGGCCGTACTCATGCAGACCTTGCCGATTTCTTCCAGCATCATGCAATAGCCGATGGTGCCGATTTCTGAGCCCCCGTATTTCTCCAGGAAGGGTGCTCCCAGGAAGCCCTGTTCCGCCGCCAGCTTGAGGGTCTCCAAAGGCGGGCGTTCCTCTCTATCCAACATCTCGGCCAGAGGTGCGATCTCATTCTGGGCGAAATCGCGGAACATCTTCTGAAACATGCGCAGTTCTTCGTCAAGGGCAAAGTCCATAGGTCTTACCTACTTGTCTTTGAAAGTCGGTTTGCGTTTCTCCAGGAAGGCTTTCAACCCTTCTGCCACGTCCTCGCTGCCTGCCAGCGACACAAATTGCCGGGCTTCGGTTTCCAAGGCGTCCTCCATGTTCTGCTCCAGGCCCGTGTTCACAGCACGGAGAGCGGCTGCCATGGGCAGCTTGCTCTTGGTGGTGGCCAGTTTCCTGGCCAGTCCCTGCGCTTCCTTAATGACCGTCCCTGCTGGCACCACTTTGTTGACCAGGCCGATGCGATAGGCTTCCTGCGCGGTGATGGCATCGCCGGTGAGGATCATCTCCAAGGCCCGGCCTTTGCCCACGAGGCGCGGCAGGCGTTGGGTACCACCCCAGCCGGGAATCAATCCCAGGTTGATCTCTGGCTGTCCCAGGCGCAGTCCATCCTCGGCAAGGCGGATGTGGCAGGCCATGGCCAGTTCAAGCCCACCGCCCAGGGCGAAGCGGCCATTCATCGCCGCGATGACCGGCTTCTCTGAACGCTCAATTGCAAGGAAGAGTTTCTGCGTCCTGCGGATGAAAGCCATGGCCTCTTCCGGCTTGTCCTTGAGCTCATAGATCTCATTGATGTCGGCCCCGGCCACGAATAACTGGCCCGCTCCGGTGATGATGATGACCTTGACTTCGTCGTTGGCTGTTACCTCATTAAAAGCGTCCTCAAGCTCAGCCACCACCTGGGTGTTGAAGGCGTTGGCCGGCGGATGGTCAACGGTCAAAACAGCCACGCGCTCCTCTACGGAAAGATGAATGTACTGTCGTTCTGTCATTTTGGCTCCTTTCGTTGTTCAGCTTGGGCTTATGTTTGGGGTGATTCTCATTGTAGCATACAATGCAGAGCCTGTCAAAGCTCTGGAACGCTGGGCTTTCGCATTAGTCGCTTACCGCATTCTGGATCACCGCTACTCGTTCCAATCTTCCTCCTGGTGTCAACTCAATCGCCACCACGTCAATGCGCCAGTCACCGGGCCACTCATGCTCCTGGAGATAGGTCTGGGCCACCTCCACCAGTCGGGCCTGCTTGGCTGCCGTGATGGATTCCTCCGGCGTGCCGTACTCCCGGCCCCGCCGTGTGCGCACCTCGACAAAGACCAGGCAATCACCGTCCTCGGCCACAATATCCATCTCCCCCGCCGGACAGCGGTAATTGCGCTGGCGAATGACATAGCCTCGCCGCTCCAGGTGGTCCGCCGCCAGGGTCTCCCCCAACTGGCCTAACTTCTTCCTCGTGTCCCCCATCGCTTCCCTCCGTCCCATTTCCCGTCTTACGTTCATATTGTAACACATCGCTTCTCAGCAGGCAATCGGCCCTCCACGCTGGTGAACGCAAGTTCCATGGGAAATTCTCCGGGCTTTGCGCAGGCCCCGGGCCGGCAATGAGATGGGAGGCAAGGCATTGCCTTACCCTACCCTACCCTACCTTACCATCCCCCATCTTTTTGCCCACTGCTCCCTTGCCTCCGGCCTCAAGCGGTGCTATAATAAAGCCGTGTCTCTGCGGGTGATCTTTGTCTTTTTGGACGGTGTGGGACTGGGACCGGCCGAGGATAGCAACCCCTTTTGGTGGGCTCCCATGCCCAACTTGCGCCAACTGTTGGGTGGGCCGCTGGTGCATGGGCACATCGTACAGCGGCCAGGTCTGCTGCTGAGAGATCTTGATGCCTGTCTGGGGGTGGCAGGGCGACCCCAGAGCGCCACTGGACAGACGGCCCTCTTCACGGGCATCAACGCCGCCCAACTCCTGGGCTACCACCTGACGGCTTATCCCAACCGTGAGCTGACCAGGCTCATCAACGAACACAACATTCTCAAGCGCGCTACAGAAAGCGGCTATCGCGCCACCTTTGCCAATGCTTACACGCCGACCTACTTCCGGCTTGTGGAAGAGGGCAAACGCCGCCATTCGGCCACCACCCTTTCCGTGTTGGCCGCCGGGTTGCCTTTCCGCCTGCTGGCCGACCTGGAACGCGGTCAGGCCGTCTACTGGGACATCACCCACCGCTTCCTGAACGAGCACCTGAAAATCCCTATGCCCGTCATCGAACCGGAGCTGGCCGGACGGCGCCTGGCCCGGCTGGCCGATGAGTATGACCTGGTTCTCTACGAGTGTTTCCTGCCCGACCTTATCGGTCACCGCAAGGATGTCCAGGAAGCCCTGGCCTTGCTGGAGACCCTGGACCGTTTCCTGACCGGCCTGCTGGACGAGATGGGGTCGGCGGTTAGTCTGGTGCTCAGCAGCGACCATGGCAACCTGGAGGACATGAGCACCGGGCTTCACACCACCAATCCGGTGCCGCTGCTGGTCGTGGGGCCAGGGGCTGGCGCGTTTCAGCAGACCCAGGCCATTACCGACGTCGCAGGAGGGATCATGGCGGTGCTGAGGGAAAAGCCCGACTTTGCCAATTGCGGCTAAAAATGATACAATAGAAACGGGGAGGTAGGGGAAGATTATCCCCTTGGCCGGGGAAAAGGCAGGGTAGGTGCTATGTCAAGTAATACAGAAATGAGCAGTGAGGAGCTTAAGCGTAAGTATCAGTTGGCTCAGGAACGGATTGCGGCACTGACCGTCCTCCAGGATGTGGCCCGGGACCTGACTTCGGAGCTGGATTTGAACAAGCTTTTGAGAAAAATTCTGCATTCGGCAGTCAGGGTGCTCAAAGCCTCGGCTGGTTCGCTGCTCCTGTGGGATGAGGCTACCAATGAGTTGGTCTTTGCCGTAACTGATGGGGGGGCTGGAGAGGCCCTGGAAGGACGGCGGATGCCGGCCGACAAGGGCATCGCCGGCTGGGTTTTCACCCACTGCCAGCCCGACATTGTCCACGAGGTGCGGAGTAACGACCGTTTTTACAGCGCCATTGACGAGAGCCTCGGCTACCGCACCAGCTCTCTGGTTGCTGTCCCTATGATAGCTAAAGGCCAGGGCATTGGCGTGCTGGAGGTTTTGAACAAGAAATCGGGAAGGCGCTTTGACGAAAACGATCGCGACATCCTGTACGCCTTGGCCGGTCAGGCAGCTATCGCCATCATGAATGCGCGCCTGTATCAGGAGGTGTGTGAGGAGAAGGACAGGATCATTGCCCTGGAGGAGGATGTGCGCAAAGAGCTGGCCCGCGATTTCCACGATGGCCCCGCTCAGACGCTGGCCGCCATGATCATGGGCCTCGAACTCCTTGAAGCGACGCCTCACGGAATCCCCCAATCCGTCGCCGAGGGGCTGGCCGAGCTCAGGGCTATGGCTACCAAGACCCTGCATCAGGTTCGCAACATGATCTTCGAACTGCGTCCCGTGATCCTTAAGACTCAGGGTCTGGAGCCGGCCCTCCGTTCGTATGTGGAGCGTCTGCGTGAGGCAGAGGATATGAACATTCACCTCAGGATAGAAGGCCTGAAAGAACGCTTACCTGCCAGGCTGGAGGAAATTTGTTTTTCCATCATTCAAGAGGCGATTAGCAATGTCAAGAGACACGCCGATGAAAAGAACGTCTGGCTGACCGCTATCCGGTGCGGCGATGAGTTCCAGGTCGTTGTAAAGGATGATGGGGCGGGCTTTGATCTGGCGGAAGTCGAGAAGTCTTATGACAGGCGAGGGAAACTGGGCTTGCTGAATATGCGGGAGCGAGCCGAAATGATCGGGGGGCGACTGTCTATCGAATCGGCGCCGGGAAAAGGGACGAGCATCGCCCTGAGCGTTCCCCTGCCACCTTGCTGAGCGGTTGATGCGCTCTTACGGCCCAGGCTCTAGACGGCCTGCTTCATCCCCTGGGCCTTCCAGAGGTGGTAGCTCCGCCAGGTCCTGCAGGCCGAAATATTGGAGAAACTCAAAAGTAGTACCATAGAGGATGGGCCGCCCGGCCTGTTCCAGACGACCGATTTCCTCGATTAAGCCTTTGCTGGTGAGGGTGCGTAGCACGCCATCGCAGTTGACACCTCGCACGGCCTCGATTTGAGCCCGGGTGATGGGTTGCCGATAAGCGATGATAGCCAGCGTCTCCAAAGCCGCGGCGGAGAGAGTGCTCTTGAGTTGGAGGCCCAGGAAACGTTCGATGTAGGGAGCAGCTTCTGGCGCAGTGACCATCTGTACCTGCTCGCCTTTGCGCTGGATGCGCAGGCCCCTTTGGTTGTATGCTACCCTGAGTTTCTCCAGTGCCTCCTCTACGGATGTCGTCTCAACTTCCAGGACTTTGGCCAGTTGGCTGACCGCCGTCGGTCCGTCGGCCACAAAGAGCAAACTCTCAAGCAGAAGCTCGACTTGATGTGGATCCACGATGGGCTCCTTACCGGCTTAGCCTGTCTGAAAACCACCAGGGACACCAACGTGGCTTTGCGCCTTGGTAGGTTTTTTCAAGCTCGCCGATTTGCCTTTTCAGTGCATATTATGGTATAATACCAAAACTGTATAACCTTGTATTAAATCGTAGCTGCTTAGCCTGTCATTCTGAGCCTTTCGGTTACCCCTTCGCAGCCACTTCCCCTTCGTTCAGGATCAGGGCATGGCTCAGGGTAAGCTTGGCGTTGTATTCAGGACAGGCTTTTCGTTGTCCCTTCGTTGAGGGGCTACTGCTCAGGTTGAAAGCGCTTGAAATCAACCATCCTTGAGTAACTATCAGGGCTGAGCGGTTATATCAATCTTAAGGAGGCTGAAGTGGTGAACGAAAACAGATCTCTGGCGGTATTGAGCCTGAGCCTGCTTCTGATGCTCACCATCCTCGCCTGTACGACGGCTGGGTCCATCACCCTGCCAGGCCATCCTGTGGAGATCTCCTCTGCGGCTGCCCAGCGTGTGGAGGCCAAGCTGGTGGAAGCTCTCCAGGAAAATCCGAACAGCCAATTCATCCTGCGCTTCACCGATGAAGAGCTCACCTCCTACCTGGCTCTTGCTCTGGAGGAGACTCCTAACCCCTCTATCACCGATCCCCAGCTCAGGTTCACCAAAGGCAAGGTCTACATCGCAGGCAAGCTGGCCGGCACCGGCCCTGTGCAAGTGCAGGCTATGGCTGTGGCGGTCCCGCGTGTCGTGGACGACCAACTGGTCATAGACGTGGAGAATGTCTATCTTGGCCCCGTCCCCATCCCCAGCACTCTGCTCAACTCCCTCTCCCAGACAGTTGACAAAGCCCTCAAAGAAGCTCAAATCCATCTCAAAATCACCCGGGTGGAGGTCTTTGAAAACGAGATAGTGATCGTTGGGGAGAAACGGTTGTAGGTGAGACCCTCCGCTGAGGAGGACATCCTTCTCTCCGGCCTGGGGCGCGTGGTTGATCCCATCTGCGCCGATCGTCTATTCGAGAGAGAGGGGCTTTTGGTCCCCACTGTCTGGAGCTGGCATCTTTTTGGCCACCGACCAATCTTTGGGATAGGGGGCGTGTTTGATGTGAATCTCGAGCTTGCCCGCCAGCTTGAGTCCCATCCTTTCCTCAATGACTTCCCTGGCTACTTTGCTGATCTCCTCGGTTTTGGCGGGCACATCTACCTCGGGGCTTGTTTCTACGTCCAGTCGGATTTGCACCCCTTTCCCTTTAGCTATGACCTTGGGCCTGACCGAGATGATTTCGGCCAACTGGTCAATGTTGTACTCCAGGCGGCGGGCGATGGAATCCGTGGTCACTTTGGCTTCGTCACCGCTGACTTTCTGGACCCTGACCACTTTGCTGTAGGGGCGCCGCAACTCCAACCAGAGCAGCAGGCCACACACAACAAAGGTCAATACGGCTGACAAAATCCCCCCCAAGATGAAGGGGAGCCGATTCCGCTCGCCGATGGCTCTCAGCAAGCTCAGGCCCTGTTGCCCTATAATGGCTACCAGGTCGGGTCGGGCAGGGACCAGAACCAGCACCACAGGCAAGACGATCATACCTGCTATCAGAAGCACGATGACTACCAAACGGTTGAAGATGTTCATTATGACCTCCTTTCTCCCTTCAAAATGAGCCCGGCTCATAGCCTTCAGGCCTCGCCTCCAGGTTGTTTTACCCCTTTTTCATGCCATGAGGCGCAGGCTCCTAAATTATACCTCATATGAGGCTATTCGTCCAAGCGCAACGTCGCGACCGTCTCGACAACCGGGCCTGCGCAGCAGATCCCTGCTCTGGAGGGTACTTAAAAAGTCCCGCGGGCTGTTCCGATTTTGCCCCGCCCTAATAAGGGTGGGTTTTTTGTGGCGTCAACTCGCCCGACGATAAATCATCAGGCTGAGGGGGCAAAGCCCCCTGCGGGGGCTGGGTTTTAGCCCACCGGCGGTGGCCTGAGCCTGTCAAAGGAGCTTCTTTCAGCGTCGCCAGATCAGCCCAAGTCCGAGTCCGATGACCAGAAGCGTGGCCGAGCTGAGAACTGCACCTGTTTTCAGAGAGGCTGGCTCGTAGGAGAATTCGACCTGGTGCTGACCCGCCGACAGGGTGAGCGCTCGAAACAGAAGGTTGGCTCTGAGGATGGACGATTCCTGTCCATCAATCCGGGCCCGCCAGCCGGGATACCAGGTGTCCGTCAGGACCAGGTACCCTTCGCTGGCCAGGTTGGCCTCGATGACCACCCGCTCCGGCTCGTAGGAGACAATCGTCACCTGGTCGGAGTTGTCCTCGGCCGAGGGAGACCAGGTCCCCCATCCTGGCGGAGCTTCAGCCAGGATGACTTCCTCCTCCGGTCGGAAGCTCTCATCCCGCATGGCTGCTACCGCTGCCCCGTCATCTGCTATCACCCGCGCCCGGTGGACGACGAAAGCCCTGGGCAGGACATCCAGGTTCTGGTAGATTTTCACGTCACCGCTGTGCACCAGCCGGAAATGGCCTGTGGTCGAGACGACGACAGATTCGCTGGTCCCTGTGCGACCGTCAATCAGACTCAGGCCTCGCAGGTGAAATCGGCCCGCCCCGGCCAGGTAGCGCAGGGTGATCTCCCTCAGAGTCGTAGCCTCTCCCAGGTTAATCAGGGTGATGTAATCGTTGCCGCCCGGATGGTCACGCCAGTGGTGGCCGATTCTGGCCTTAGCGTGGTGGATCGGTCGGGTGGCTGCCACGGCGTCATAGTCGCCTTCCGCCGTTTCGAGGCCAGCCCGTAAGATATGGCGTTGGGTGCGGCCTCCCGTATCGCCCACGACAACCTCCACCACGGGGGTTCCATCGGACAACCCTTCGGCTCCCTCCAGGTATGAGACCAGGCCCAGAGAAGTGGTGGCGAACTGGGGCAGGTCCTGAACATGCACCTCCGGAGTTGCCTCCTTATCCAGGGTCGCCGTGTGTTCCAGGTCATAGTAGACGCCATCAATCCAGACGTCGAACACTTTGTCGGTGATGACATATTTGACGTTGAGCAGAGAGAGCAGGCGTCCTTCGGGCACCTGCTTGAGTTGTTCCCGCAGACGGCCATCCGGCAGGATGTCTTCTTCTGGGAGGAAAAGGTGCAGCAGGGTGATATAACGTTTCAGGGGCAGCAGCCCGCCGTCGTAGCCGTCCACACTGGCGATTTTGTAGAGCAGAGGCAGGTTGGGGGCCAGAATCTCCTTGCGCTTGGCTGCTACCACGTAATCGTAGACCGCTTTGGGAGGCAACTGGCCTTCGAAAATCTGCCGGATTTCTGGCAAATCACCGGGGTCATAGACAATGTCCGACATGCTGATGAAGCGATACAGACTACGGTCGGTGAGCAGGTGGGCGGGAGCAGTCCGCAGCGAGGAGAAGGCTTCCGGGGCCGTTGGGTTGTTATAAGCCAGGTTCCGGCTGGCGGCGAAGAGCTCGCCGACGATCAACAGGACCACTATCAGGCGGAGAATGGGTTGTCTGCCCCGGCGCGCCAGCCCGATCCAGATAAGCCCAAACCCCACAGCGGCTAAAAGGAGCCAGGCGACTAAAGTGGGCCACTGAGGAAAATCCAGGATAGGTGATAGAAGGGCGATCAAAGCAGCCAGGGGGCAGAAGGTGAGCAGGGTGCGGCGTATCAGCCAGGGCCTGTACTCTGACCTCCGAGCTTTTTCGGGGAGGGCGTGGATTAAAAAGTCGGCTCCCAGGCCGGCCAGCACGGCCATAGCCGTGTTGTAGAGATGCAGCCAGCGGGCTGGGGCGCGGAAGAGGGAGAAGCCGGGTACCAACTTATAGAAGATGGAATAGGCCGGGTTGGCGATGCCCAGAGCCAGGAAGAGCCCCAGAGCACCAAGAAAGACGAAGAAAAGGGTGCGGCCACGCCGCCACTGGCCCAGGACGCCGAGCCAGGCCAGGACCAGCGCCAGCACTCCCACATAGCCCACGAACTCATTGAAAAACTCCCCGCCAAAGACCTGACTCAAGTCCTCCCCGAAAGGGGGCAGCAGCGAATACAAGATTAAATGTGGTCGGAGGGAAAAGGAGACCGCTTCCCGGTAGGGCAGACCCTCGCTGCGGATAGAGAGGCGCGAGAGTTCATAACTGGGCAGCAGTTGGACGGCAGCCAGGGCGGCACCAAGGCTCAGGGACGAGACATAGACCAGCAAGTTGCGCCCCAGGACGAACCCTGGTTTGATCCGCAACCTGCGTAAAGGTGTCAGCAGGGCGTACAGCCCCAGAGCGAAGAGGTTGATGTACGAGGCCTGAAGGTGGCCGGCAGTGAATTGCAAGGCGATGGCCAGGCTCAGCCCTATCAGGGCACTTCCCCCCACCCCTCCTTTTGCCACGGAGCTTCCTCTCAGGGAGGGGGAGAAAGAGGCGAGGTCAAACAGCAGGAACAGGAGCGGCAACCAGACGTAAACGTTCAGGTGGGTGAGGTGTTCCACCCGGGCGCCCAGGAAACCGCTGAAAGCGAAAACGATGGCCGTCACCAGGGCTCCGAAGGGGCTCAGGCCGAGGGAGAGGCGAGCATAGAGGTAAGCGAAAAAGCCACCCAAAAAGATGTGGATAACGATGGAACAGGCTACCATTTTGGGGGTGTAAAGCCAGATTAGGGGGAGGTTAAGGGGGTAGAGAACCGCCGTCTGGATGTTGGCCAGGAAAGGCACCCCCAGGAAGAGGTAAGGGTTCCAGAGGGGGAGACGCCCTGCCCGCAAGGCTTCGGCGGCGTAGGCTTTGAAAGGGGTAAAGTAGGTGAAGACATCCACGCCGGTCAAGATGAGATTGGTCAAAGTGATCTTCCAGAAAAAGGTCACGCTCAGAGCCAACAGGGCGACGACCGGGCCCAGGTCTGGCCAGCGAGCCCGAATTTTGGCGGCCAAATCGTTGTGCATGGATGCTACCTGCTACTCCCTATCTCCTCAACTCTGTAAACGGTAAAAGATACGCTGCCATCATGGCGATAGGTCTGGTAGAGGGGATACAGCCTCAGGCCCTTTTCGGACAGGGCCATCCTCTCCTCCGTTACGGACTTCCAACTGGGGGCCACCAGGTAACGGGGGCCGGTCACCTGGACGGCGTGGTCGGCCAGTTGCCGGGGTGAGTCGTACCACTGAAAGTCGTAGGGGTAATTGAACAGATAAAAGGCCAGGTGCCAGCCGAGCCAGCGCTGGTAGAGGGTTGCTCCAGCCTTCACATTGCCCCGGAAATAGTCGGCCACGGCCTCGATGCCCTGGTAGGCCCCCTGGTCTCCGCCGATGGGGAAGCGGCAGTTGGCAGCGTCATGGGCCGGCTGATACAGCATCGCCACCAGCAAGAGAGGCACAACCAGCTCTCGCAGGGGCTGGCGTCGCGAACCCCTTTCCCTGGTGGGGAGAGGGGTTGGGGTGAGGGGGGTACTTCCGACAGCGATTTCCACCCCCTGCCTGGCCTTTCCGCTGGCAGGGGGTAAGAGGGAGGACAGTTGTTTCCACCCCGTCGCTGTCAGGGTCGCCAAAGCCTCGCAGGCCCGCCAAAAGACCCGCGCCAGCAAGAGCAACACGATGGGCACCAGCCCCAGCAGATAGCGGTCCCAGACCTGAAAGTCCAGCACTACATGCAGGCTCAGAAAGAGAAACCCAAAGCTGCTGAGGATGAGGTCAGAAACCGTTTCCCTCTCCCCTCTGCGCCGGAGAAAACCGTAGAGCAACAAGATGGGCACTCCGACCACCAGCAAGAGGTTGAGGGGGGGCGAGGCGGTGGCGTACCCCAGCAGGTCCACCCACCTCAGCCCTCGTGTCAGCCATTGGGAGGGTGCGACCCAGGCCAGACCCCCGTAGCTGATGGCGCTCTGCTGCAAGAAGCCGGGCCGCTGGCTGCGGGCCAGGTCCCAGAGAATAG
>JBBIJG010000011.1:0-15528 GCA_037446095.1 Caldilineae bacterium | reverse complement strand
ACGTTCCACTAGGACAGGAGCCAGGCCCATCGAAGGTTCGTCCATCAGCAACAACTGAGGACGCGACATCAAAGCCCGGCCTATGGCCAGCATCTGTTGTTCTCCACCGGAGAGGGTGCCACCCAATTGCGAGAGCCGTTCTCTCAGATGGGGGAAAAGAGTCAGAACCCGATCCATGTCCTCTTTGAGCCCCTCCTTATCTTTGCGGAGGTAAGCCCCCAGTTCCAGGTTTTCCAGCACTGTCATCTCCGGGAAGATACGCCGGTTCTCAGGTACGATAGCCAGCCCCTTGGCCACGATATGGCCGGTAGGCAGCCCGTCAATGCGCTCCCCTCGGAACTCGACGGTGCCGCGAGCCGGTCTGACCAGCCCTAGGATGGTTTTGAGAGTGGTGGACTTGCCGGAAGCATTGCCGCCCAGCAGGCAGACCATCTCTCCGTCATAGATTTCGACATTGACATCTTTGAGGATCTGAATAGGACCATAGTAGGTGTCAATGTGGCTGAGCTTCAGCAAAGGGTTGTCACTTGGGCACACCTTCCTCACCTTTCACTTTCGGGCAGGTCGAGGGGACGTGGGGATATCCTTCCACCTATCCTCCCATAGGGATAGGGGTCAAGAAGGGAGTCGAGGTTAAAGAGGGGTCCCTCTCAAGTCTGGGTCTGAGGCTCTGCCGAAGGCTCCCCAGGCTTTGCACAGGCCCTTTTCCGACCCAGGTAGGCTTCGATGACGCGCTCGTTGTTGGCCACCTCCTCGTGTGTTCCTTCCGCAATCTTTCGGCCATAATCCAGAGCCACCACCCGGTCGGAGATGCCCTGCACCACTTTCATATCGTGTTCAATGCAGAGGATGGTACAACCGGCCTCATCGCGCAGGCGACCAATCAACCCGGTCATCTCCTGGGTTTCATGAGGGTTCATCCCTGCCGTCGGTTCATCTAACAGGAGCAACCTGGGCTCCGTGGCCATGGCTCGGGCCACTTCCAGGCGACGCCGGTTGGCATAGGAGAGGCTATAGGCTGGCTGATCGAAGCGGTAGCCCACCAACCGGGTGCCGAAAAAAGAAAGCCACCGGATGGCCTTTTGGCGAATTCTTTCTTCCTCGCGCCGGAAACCGGGCAGACGCAAGATGGCCGACCACATCCCGGCCTTGCTCCGACAATGTTGAGCCACCATCACATTTTCCAGGACCGTCATGTTGGTGAAAATACGCAAGGTCTGGAAAGTACGGGCAATCCCCAGGGCTGTGATCTCATGCGGCTGGAGGCCCACCAGGCTGCGCCCCTCGAATAAGATGTCCCCCCGGTCCGGCAGATAAAGGCCGGTGATCAGGTTGAAGACAGTGGTCTTGCCTGCCCCATTGGGACCAATGAGGCTGACGATCTCGCCCTCTTCAACCTTCAAGTCCAAATCCAGCACAGCCGTCAGGCCGCCAAAGCTTTTGGTCAGACCTCGTGTCTCCAGCAGGGGCATCTACCACCTCTTTGAGATTTGCCGATTCGCCAATTCGTCGATTTGCGTCATTGCCTCTGTACTCTTCTCTGCCCGAACAGGCCCTGCGGGCGGTAGTTCATCATCAATACCAACAGGGCGCCAAAGATCAACATCCGAGTGATGCTGGGCTCCTGCACCAGGCGGGTCTCCCAAACGAAGGTGAGGGCATACAGCGCAGGCACCCACAGGGCGTATTGGAACCGGGCTTTGAACCGATAGGCCACCAGGAGCAAGCCCAGAGCTACAGCAAAAGCTATATTTCCCACGCCCTGGCTGTTGAGGGGATGGACCATCCACCAGTTAAGAGCCTTGATCAGCGGTGCATAAAACGACTGCGCTATGCTGGCCGGGATTTGCGGCTGGGTCAGCCATGCGGGTCGCAACCAGGTCAGCAGGGCCTTGACGGCCAGCCCCCATAAGATGACCCCGCCCAGCAAAGCCAGGCCGCTCAACTTCCGGCGTCGGAAAGCGAACAGGATTCCCAGAACTAAAGCTCCGTAGAAGATGAAGCGAGCCATTTCAGGGTTACGCAGCAGTTCCGGCAGGATCGAGAGGATCACCCCTCCGCTGACGGCTCCCCAGACAGTGCCCACCCCGCCCAAAACAACCATCGAGTAGAGGATGATGAGAACGGTCACATCGAAATTAGGGGGAAAGACTGCTCCCTGCCAGGCGGCGAAGACCACCCCCGTAGCCCCTGCCACCCCCGCGCCGACGGAAAAGGCCAGCAGCTTGAGACGCCGGACATCCACACCCATAGTCTGGGCAGCCAGTTCATCCTCGCGGATGGCCCGCCAGGCCCGACCGATACGCGAACGATCCAGGTGGTAGATAGCGATCAGAATCAAAGCGGTGAAAATCAGGATCAGGTAGTAATAGCGGGTCACGTTATCAAAAGTATAGCCCAACACCCGGATGTCGTCAACATTGATGATGCCATTGGGCCCACCGGTGATGTTCAAGGGCCTGTCCAGGTGCAGGAAGGGCAGGTTGACCCGATCCATGTTCAGAAAAAGGATGCCGGCAATCTGGCCAAAGCCCAGGGTGACGATGGCTAGGTAGTCTCCGCGCAGGCGCAGCGAAGGAGAGCCCAGCACAAGGCCAAACAAGGCGCTGATGAGAACCACCAGGGGCAACACCAGCCAGAAAGGCCAGTGCTGGTGGAAATGGGGAGAAGCCAGCAGGGCGTAACTATAGGCCCCAATACCGTAGAAAGCCACATAGCCCAGGTCAAGCAGGCCGGCAAAACCAGCCACCACGTTTAATCCCAGGGACAGGCTGATGAACAGCCCGGTGAAGCCTGCCACCCGGAGGTGATAGTCGTTGTGCACGACGAAGGGGACCAGGGCGGCCAGGGCCAGCCCGGCCAGCAACCGGAGGCGAGGGTCTATCCGGTCCCAGGCCCGCCGCAGGCGGAAGCCCAGGCGGCCGGCGGCCTCAGCTTCCCTCCGGCGAGCCTCTTCCTGCGCCACCCATTCGTCTGTGCCAAATTGAAAGTCCGTACTCATAGCCCTACCGCCGCTGTCAACCTACACCTTCTGTGGGACTTTGGCTCCCAACAAGCCATTCGGGCGGAAGATCAAGACCAGGATCAAGAGAGCAAAGGCGATCAGGTCTTTGTAAGTCGGGGAGATAAAGCCACTGCCAATACTCTCGATGATACCTAACAACAGCCCCCCCAACATGGCCCCAGGGATGTTGCCAATCCCGCCGAACACGGCCGCCGTGAAACCCTTCAGGCCGGCGGTGAAGCCCATAAAGTGATAGACCTGGGTGAACAACAGGCCAACCAGGACGCCCGCTGCGCCACCCAGAGCCGAACCGATGAAGAAAGTGACCACGATAATCCGGTCCACATCAATGCCCATCATGGCCGCCGCCTCGCGGTCTTGGGCAGTGGCCCGCATGGCCTTACCTAACCTGGTCCGCTGTACCAGATACCGCAAACCGACCATCAGCACCAGGGCTACGACGATGACCAGAATTTTGGTCATAGAGATGGTCGCTCCAAAGGCAGATACCTGCCAGGTGCGGGGGATCAGCAAGCCGGTGCGATACGTCCTGTAGCGGGCGGTCATCGTCAACAGGACGGCATTCTGAAGGAAAAAAGAAACGCCCAGAGCGCTGATCAGGGGGGCGATACGCGGGGCATCGCGGAGGGGACGGTAAGCAAACCACTCAATGACCACGCCTAACAAGCCGCAGCCGAGCATGGCCAGGACCAACATAAGCAGGATGAGCACAGGGGCCGGAAGAAGCAGGGTCTCTTGGGGGGCCAGCAAGGCGAAAACGCCCCAGCCAATGAAGGCGC
The DNA here is from genome assembly GCA_037446095.1 of Caldilineae bacterium. Lineage (GTDB taxonomy): Bacteria > Chloroflexota > Anaerolineae > E26-bin7 > E26-bin7 > E26-bin7. Next base: position 11,724 of record JBBIJG010000011.1, on the reverse strand, counting down.
CGATCATATACACCTCGCCGTGGGCAAAGTTGAGAAGCTGCAAGATGCCATAGACCATGGAGTAGCCCAGGGCGATGAGAGCATAGACACTACCCAGGGTAATGCCATTCACCAATTGTTGGGGCAATTGCTTAAGAATAGCTTCCATTTTCTGAATGAATTTGGCGGGGCGCAGTGAAGCCGCACCCCGCCAAACGGTTATTCCATCTCCACCTTCTTGACCAGCTCAAAGTGATCGCCGACCACCTGGAAGATGTAGAAGGAAGCCCCCACAGCGTCACCTTTCTCATTGAAGGAGACTTTGAAGCCCAGGATGCCAGGCCGGTCCTTGGTAGCAGCTACTTCACGTACCACTCCTTCCCGTGTGACTTTGCCATCTTTCTCATAGGCTCTTTTGATGGCATCCAACAGAATAGCCATAGACTCGTAAGCTGGGGGACCATAGGCTCCAAAGGAACCATACTGCGCCTCGTAGGCTTTCCAGACCGCTTCGGCCTCAGGGATGTAGTGCACATCCGGCGCAAACTGGGAGACATAAGCTCCTTCGGTGGCCCCTTCCGCCCCGGCGATGAAATCTTCGGGTGAGAACAACCCATCGCTGCCCACGATCTTGGCCTGCACTCCCAACTCCTGCATCTGCTTGGCAATCTGGGCACCCTGAGCCGCCAACTGGATGGGCATGAAAATCACATCGGGCGCAGCCGCCTTGACCCGCGTCAGCAAAGCCGAGAAGTCACTGTCCTTCTGGGTGATGGACTCGCGCGTGATCTGGGTCACCCCCAACTCTTTCAGTTTCTTCTCCGCCTCGTCGGCAATCCCCACACTGTAGACTGTCTGGTCATCAATGATATAGACGGACTTGGCTCCCAGGTCCTTGGCGATAAAGATGGCATCGGCCGGGGCCTGGACGTCGTCGCGAGGTACCACGCGGAAGAAGGTCTTGTAGCCTTGCTCTGAAAGATCGGGTTTGGTGCAAGAGGGGCTGATGTAGGCCAGGCTGTTCTTCTCAAAGATCTCGGCGGTGGCAGCGCAGTTCTGGCTGCTCTCAGGGCCGACCAGACCATACACGTTAGCGTCGGCAGCCATCTGCTCGGCGACCAGGACGCTCTTGGCCGGGTCGAACTCGGTGTCGCCCTCGACCATTTCCACTTTGACGCCACCCACTCCACCGGCTTCGTTAAACTGGTCCACGGCCAGTTTAGCCCAGTTGCGCTGCTCCATGCCCACCGAAGCCGCCGGCCCGGTCATCACGGTCATCATTCCGACCTTGATGGGACCCTCAACTTTGGGGGCTTCTGTCGGTGTAGGGACCTCGGTCGGTTTAGGCGCTTCCGTCGGCGTGGGAACTGCGGTCGGCTTAGGTGCCGCCGTGGGTGTAGGGGTAGGTCCGCAGGCCAAGACCAGGGACATCAACATGACCAGTGAAAGCGCAACGCTGAATCTCCGGTATAACATTTTCCTCCTCCTCAGCAAATTTTGAAAAAGCTACCCTCTCCATGGATCGAGAGCAAGTCAGAGTGCTTTATTCTCACCACCTCCTTTCCCCCTGCCAGGTCTTTCCACGATGGCCTGGCCGCTTCGTCCGCCCGATGATTTCACGGTTCTTCAATCTCGGGCAGGTCTTCGACCACACTGGCAATGTGATGGAGCACAGCCGCCTCAGCCTGGTCCGGATCACGGTTGGCGATGGCCTGCCAGATCAGACGATGTTCTGCCAGGGACTTGGTCGCCCGGCCGGGCAGGCTCAAGATAGCGCCACGAGGATCGGCCAGAGCCTCGTTAGCCGCATTCAATAGATAGGCCATGAGTTCATTCCCGCAAGCCTGGGCTATCAACTCATGGAACGCCTTGTCAGCCTGAACGGTGAGGGCGGGGTTACCGCTTGCTATGGCCTCTGCCATCTGATCTATGACGCTCTGCATGGCTTCGATCTGCTCCGGAGAAGCCCGCGTTGCCGCCAGGTAAGCCACCCGCGTCTCTAGAGCCTCCCGCAGTTCAACCAGTTGCATGATCTCCTGGCGGTGAGCCAGAAGCCAGGGAACCCAATTGGGTTTTGTTTCGCCCTGACCAATGGTCCGGATAAAGGAACCCGAACCCGGCTTGACTTCGATGACGCCCCTGGCTTCCAGAGCGCGCAGCGCTTCGCGCACCGAAGTGCGGCTGACCTTCAACTGCCTGACCAGTTCCCTTTCGCTGGGCAACCGATCGCCGGGCTTCAGGCGGCCCTCGGCAATCAGGTTCAAAATCTGATCTATGGCGTTATCCGACACGCGCGTAGGTTGGATGGGCTGGAATAGCCCCTCATCTGCCACGCCTCGCCCTCCCCGCCGCTACCATTTCAACCCAACCGGATCATAAGCACATTTGGTCTACTGGTCAGACCAAGCGGGGTTAGTATAACACGAAAGTCCTTTAAAGTCAAACAGATGGGCTGGGGTAGATGCGACACACTTGAAAAAAGCGCACCGCACCTTTCCTGCCCCTCCCTGCTGCTATCTGCGGTTGTAGTATTAAGCTGCGACCGACTCTCCCTCCAGCTTGAGGGAAATCACCTTCGACACGCTATCCTCCCCCATGGACACGCCATAGATGGTGTTGGCGGCTTCAATGGTGCCCCGGTTGTGGGTAATGACCACGAACTGGGTGCGATCGGCTAGCTCCTGCAACATCTTGCGGAAACGGCCGATGTTAGCCTCATCCAGCATGGCGTCTACCTCATCCAGGATGCAGAAGGGGGTAGGGCTGGTCTTGAGGATGGCAAAGATGAGCGCGACGGCGGTGAGAGCCCTTTCCCCTCCCGAGAGCAAGGCCAGGCTTTGCTGTCTCTTACCGGGTGGGCGGACAATGATGTCCACTCCACTCTCCAGTGGATTCTCTGGATCAGTCAGGGTCAACCTGGCCGTCCCCCCGCCGAACAAAGCGGTAAAGCACTCCTTGAACTCAGCGGCTACAGCCTCGAAAGTCTTTCGGAAATCGGCTTCCATCAACCGGTCCAGCTCGGCGATGATCTGTCGCAAGGAGCTGGAGGCTTGTTCCAAATCTTCAACCTGGCTGGTCAGGAAAGCATATCTTTCCAGGGTCTCAGCGTACTCGACCGGAGCGTTGGGGTTGATGGGGCCGGTCCGTTTCAACTGGATCTTCAGCCGTTGGATCTCGTCATCCAGGCCGTCTGGCAGTTCGTCAACGGAGGGCAAAGTCGAAACCAGAGGCTTAAGGGGCAAAGGAGGCTGGCCGGGGACTTCGGTCATTTCCAGCTCGACCAGGCCCAGGTCGTTCTGAATCTGCTGGCGCAGGTTGACCAATTCATCCCGGCGACGCTCCATCTCCAACGTAGCCTGGTTGTAAAGAGTCTCGTACCATTGGAGGCGCGCACGGCAACGGCTTTCCTCGCTCTCCAGCGTGGCTTGCTGGCTTTCCAGCTCAACCAACTCCGCTTCGGTGGGCTCGATAAGTTCGGCCAGGGCCTGTATCCGCCCTGAGAGTTCTCTCTCTCGGACCTGTAGCTTTTCTATTTGACCGGTCAGGGCCTCGTCTTCCTGAGCCAATGCGTCCACCCGCTCTTGCTTAGCAGCAATCTGGCTTTCCAGATGTTCCAGATGGGCCTGGAAGCTGCGCAGGAGCGCTCTCTGGTCCGCACGGCTTTGCTCGGTCACGGCCAAGGCTGTTTTCCAGCGGGCCAACTGCTCGTAGAGCTCATCGCCGGTCATGGCTTCCAACTGGCTCTCCAGGGTGGTGATTTCTTCCCGCAGCGAGGCCTGATCCGCCTGCCACTTCTCCATTTCCTGACCCAGGTCTATTTTTTTCTTTTCCAGAGCGGTCATTTCTTCATCGAGCTGCTTCACCAGCCCTCGCCGCCATTCTATCTCCTGAGCCAGACGCTCGATTTGCCGCTCGATAGAGTCCGCCTCGGCTGCTTTGTCCTGGCCGGCAACTCGTAATTCCCTCTCTCGGTCCTCCAGTGCCACCCACGCAGCCAATAATTGATGGTGGGTTTCCCTGGCACGCTGCGCCTGGGCTTCGAGTTCCTGCCGTTTCCGCTTGATGGCTGCCAGTTGGTCAGGCAGCTCACGCCATTCCCGCTGGTGAACCAGGAGGCCCCCGCCCTGGTCGGCGACGCCGCCAGTGATAGCCCCATGGGAATGGAGCACTTCGCCAGCCAGGGTGACCAGGCGGAAAGGAGGGAGGGGGCTGATGGCCGTGAGGGAAGCTACCAGACGATGCGCCATATCCAGATCGGGTACAACGAGGACGTCCCCCAGCAGATAGGAGAACACCCCGGCAAAGCGCCCATCGAATTTCACCAGACCAGCGGCGCTCCCGAGGCTCCCTTCACTCTCAGCCAGGTGGCTGACGGCAGCATCCATCTCGGTTTTCTTGAGCCGGTCCAACGGCAGGAAGGTGACCCGTCCCCCTCGGGTCTGTTTCAGGAAGCCGATGGCCGCCTCGGCGTCGGCCCAGGTCTCGACCACGATGTCTTGCCCGTGAGGGCCAAGGGCCGCTTCAATAGCGGCCTCTAGCCCGGTTGGGACCTGGAGGAGGCTGGCCACCGTCCCCACGATGCCTGACAGTTGGCCCGCACCGGCCGCCTGGATGACCCTTCTCACGCCAGGTTGATAGCCGGTCATCCCTTCCTGCATCCTGGTCAACCACTCCTGACGGGCCAGCAGGTGCTCTTCCTGGCGCTGGGCTTCGGTCAAACCGGCCTGGAGCCGGGCCTGGTCCGCCTGGCTGGCTTCGATCTCTCTCCCCTTTTCTTCTCTTTGGGCTGCCAGGGCCTGGGCCTGGGCCTGCCAGGCGTCTATCTGAGCTTTGACTGCCCGCAGGCTTTCTTCGGCCATCGCTTTTTGAGCCTCTTGCCCGGCCATGGCTTGCTGATGGGCTTCTCTTTCCCCGCGCAACTCCTCCCGACGCTCATCCAATTGAATCAGGCGGTTTTGTCGGTCAGCCAGGGCGGCGGACAGCTCCACAGCCCGCTGACGCAAGGCTGCCAGTTGTTCCAGCAGGGCCTGACGCCGGCTTTCATGGGAGTGCCATTGCTTTTGCGCCTCCCGGACTCGAGCAGCGTTTTCTTCAAGCTGGCTCTCGATACGGCGCAATTCCTCCTCGACCTGGGCCATTCTCTCCCATTGGGCCTCTCGGCTGGCTTTCAGCGGAGCTATCTCGCGCCCGATCTCCTCGCTTTGCTGGTTCAGCAGGCGCTTCCTCTCCAAGCACACGGCCAGTTCCCGCTGCAGCTTCTCCGCTTCGGTGTGCAGAGCGCTGCTCTCCCGGTGCCACCGCCCCAACTGTTCCCGCTTCTCGGACTGCTGCCTCCGCACCTGAGCCAGGTGTTGCTCCAGTCTGGCCAGCTCTTTTCTGCGCTCCTCCAATTGAGCCCACTGCTCTTTGGCCTTCGCTCGAGCCTGATACAGGGCCTTCTGCCCTCGTTGCCATTGATAGCCATACCAGAGTCGCAAGAGTCCTTCCAACTCCTGGGAGAGTTGGACATACTCCTGGGCACGCTCCGCCTGTCTTTTCAGGCGCTCCAGACGGGGGCTGATCTCACCGATGATGTCGTTGATCCGCAGCAGATTTTGCCGGGTGGCTTCCAGCCTGGCCACAGCCTGATCACGCTTGGCCTGATGGAGGGTAATTCCGGCCGCTTCCTCAAAGAGGGTGCGTCGCTCTTCGGGCCGCAGGGAGAGAGCCGCATCTACCATGCCCTGTCCAATGACGGTGTAGGTGCGCTGGCCCAGGCCGCCTTTGGCCAGGAGCTCGGTGATGTCTCTGAGACGTACCCGGCTGCCGTTCAGCAGGTACTCGTTCTCGCCGGAGCGATAGGCACGGCGGGTGATGGTCACTTCGCTGAATTCCACCGGCAGCCATCCGGTGCTGTTGTCCAGGGTCAGGGCCACCTGGGCCATGCCCAGACGAGGCCGGGTTTCACTGCCTGAGAAGATCATGTCTTCGGTGGCTTTGCCCCGTAGTACTTTGTAACTTTGTTCGCCCAAAACCCAACGCACAGCGTCGGCGATGTTGGATTTGCCGCTTCCATTAGGTCCGACGATGGCAGTGATGCCTTCGCCAAAGATGAATTCTGTCTTGGTGGCAAAGGTCTTATAGCCTTGCAGTTCCAAATGCTTTACTCGCATCTGCTTCACACGCTCTCTTAACGCACCGTTGCCGCTCCCATTATGAGCGGCAACGATCTTTTCAGGGCCTGAGCTGGTTCAGGGCAGCTCATTAGAATATTGTGTATTGACCATTTTTGATGAGTTCTTCGTTCGTCCCATCCTCGTATTCCAGGACAAGGCTGGCGATCTCGATGCGACCGCCTTTGGGGTAGATGAGGTCGTAATGAACGACATGGCCGGGATGGCTGAAAGCGGCAACACCTACGGTTCCCCCAATGTGATCGCTGCGGCCATAGGCCCAATGCAGACCCTCCACTTTCTCGTCTTCCAGGATGGCTCCAGAGATAACGGCCTTCTCGTTACAGCCCAGGCCCAACTCGGCGATGTTACAACGCGCCCGATCTACGGCGAAGTAGTCCCGGGTCTGGGCCGCCTGGGGACCCTCGCCGATCACCTCCACGATGCGGTTCTCCTGCACCGTGAACAGCACCAATTCATCGTCGTACATGACAGGGATCGTGCCTTCTGTCCGGCTGGGCTGGCCTTCCAGCTCCCCTTCGTAAGGAGCGATGCAGGCCTCGCCACTGGGCAGATTAATGAGACGTATGCCCTTCTTGTCGGCGTGCAGTTGTCCGTCGTCGGCCTCAGCCTTGCGATGGCGCAGGTCGAAGTACATCTGATGGCCTGTGGAGAATTTCACCCTGGCGCCCACTGCCTGGTCCAGCTTGCCGGCCAGGATATGGCTTTTGCGAGCCACCTCTCTGTAATCGGCGGCGAAGGCTGTTTGCTCCATGCTTCTCATCACCCCGGGCATGCTGGCCGCCCGCAGGTGGGGCAGCTTTTGGAGGAAATCAATCAACGGGGCGGTGGCCGAATACTCCGTCAGAGCCACCACGATGTTGGTGTCCGACAAGATGTCTTCCAGGCGGACGCGCTGCCCCTCCATCTCCCCGTCCTGGGGCAAGGGCGCGCTGTGAGCGCCGGTAGCCGCATAAGTGAAGAGAGGGTGGACACTGAATCCCAGCCTGTTCCCCAGCCGCTGGAAGGCCAGGCGCCACTCCCTGGCCATTTCCCGCCGCTCTGCCCATTTCTCGTTATCAGCGTATTCTCCATGGGGCAGATCGGTCATGACCAGCACCTTCTCCCCCGCTTGCGGCGCGAATACGTCAATCAACAACTTTTCCAGGTCAAAGCTCTGCGCCATATCTTCCTCCTCTCGTGATGGGTGAGGGCGTCCTCACCGAGCCTCTCCTGCCTTGGTCAGGAAAGTTTTCTTCCGCATTGACTTACCGGCACATAGCCTCCAGTGTAGCCAAGTTTATCAAGGATGTGCTTCCAGCAACCGAAACCCATCGGGGTCTTGAACCAACTGGCGGGCGCTGTCGCGCCAAAGACGGCTACCTTCTGCCCCACCTCTGTATCCGCGTTCGTCAGAGGTTCCAGAGGGTCAAGATTGACAACCATGATCAGATCGGGGACTGTGCCTATGACCTTTCCCGTCCCGTCGCGTATCAGGATGTTCTCATTCTTGAAGCTGATAGCTACAGACTGGCCGGCGTAGGCGTCCGTTCCCTCAATCGTGGTGACACCAAAATCAAATCCGCCTTCGCTTTTCAGCTCTATGTTGGCAATGGTGCCCAGGAACAGCTCTTCAACGCCCACCTTCGCGGCGAGAGTTTTGGAGAGTTCCTGAATTCCTCTGGCTTCCCGGAAAGCCTGGCCGATGGTCAGGCATAAGGTAGTACTGTCGGGTACCAGCTTCTCCAGGATCATGTCCCGGTTCACCACCCAGGTGCAGAATGCGGCCCGCTGGCCATAAGCTGTGGAAACATAGCGGGCAATGTTCTCAGCAGCGTGACTGTCCAGGGGGTCATGAAGATAGACAACTACCGAGTCCCCGTTATGACCGGCCATGGTCAGGGGATAGGTGGGGATATCGCCCACCGCGTACAGGGAGGTGGACAGCTCTGGAACGGCCCGTCCCTGGCCATCGGCATCCACAAACGGCACCCCTTTGAGCGCGGCGACGTAAAGGGGCACCATCGTGTTGAATCCCCCCACTTCCCCGGCCATCAGATATTTGAGGTTTTGGCCCGATTCAGCCACGACCTTTTGCATCAACTCAAAGGCGGTGACGGTTTCTGGAAAAGACTCGGCCTCGGCAAAGGCTTTCGGAGAGCCTATCTCAGCCACCATGACCGCCCATTCGTCTTCTCCCATTTCCTGGCATTTCAGCATGGTGATTTCGGTCTTGGCCAGGGACTTCAGTTCGTCCAGGAGCCGGAGGCCGTCTTTGGGCGAACCGCCACCGCCTGATCCCAAAAAAGCAGCGCCCATGATGATGTCGTTCAGCTCTTGTTCCCTGATAATTCTCGGCATCTCACCTTCTCCTTCGTAGTAACGATTGCGGTCGTTTTCGACCTCAAAGCACTGGCAATTAGCAGTCGAACTCCTTCACCCTTTCCTCAATGGGGACGTAATCGAGATCAAAACCGAAATGTCGCGGGCCCAGGGCCTCGACCCCTCTTTCTGTACGGTGAACCGGATGGGCCTTGCGTCCGATGACCGCCACCTGATCTCCGACGGAGAAATCATAGCTGGTCGCCGGTTCGCCCGTCTTCAGGTCTACCATGATGAGCGCGTCGGGGCTGGTCACGAAAGGTTTACCGTCCATCCAGCTCACGTGGTACTCGTTCTTGTACCAGATTTTGAAGGTGTGGCCCGCGTAACTTCCCAGGCCCTTCAGTTGGTGAGCCCCAAGTCCAAAGGCATACGATTCTTCGTCGGCTATCTCCGTGGCGGTGATCTCTCCCTCGAACAGCAGCCAGCCCTCAACGGCCTCGACCGCCGCCGCCACCGGGTCAGCACCCTTCTCCCGGGCCTCTCGAATCGCCTGCCCCACCCGAAGGGCTCTGGTCAGGGTGCCGGCAGCCAGCACCCCTTTGACCTCCTTGACCTGCATGAGATACCAGGAGAACCCTATGAAACCATAGGAGGCCAGGTTGATCATGCGACCGATGCGATCGGCCATGGCCGTGCTGACCGTATCTTTGAGGATCAGGACATCGCCCCAGCGGGTGACGAAGGACAGCGGGCAGACCGGCACCCCGCGCATCTCCGGTATGGTCTGTGGCACTTCGGGAATAGCCCGCCCGCCGGCGTAGTCACCATCTACGACGGGCACGCCCAGTTCTAACGCCGCCGCAATAGGCGCCGGAACGTTGCTGCCTCCGATCTCGCCCGGGACGATAGCTTCCACCTTGACCCTTGCAAAGTCTTCCAGGGCCTGGACAGCAGCCACCATCAGACCCAAGGCGTCGTATTTCTCCTTGATGCAGCCGAGTTTGATCAGCTCTTCTTCAGGGCCCTCACCACCTCTACCTCCCATGCCGGCTACTGTGGCCGTCCACGCTTCGTCGGGCAGGCTGTCTACATCCACCCATTCGATGGCCCGGCCGGCCTCTAACTGAGCGAGAAGTAGCTTCAGCCCTCCTTTCGGCGGCCCACCTCCACCCGCTCCCATAAAGCAGAGACCGCGCACAAAATCTTCGCACTCCTGCCGGGTACGCAACACCATTTTGCCTTCCTTAAAATTATCACCGGGCATATCCCACAATTTCCTTTTCCGGTGGATAGGGATATGTCCTTTTGCTATGGGTCAGCTTGAGATCAACAAGCATTTCAGCCAGCTTGAAGGCCGTGCTGGCGGGATCAACCACCGGAACATTGTATCCCTTTTGGCAAAGAGCGTCTTCTACCTGCTGAGCCAGCCCGGCGAGCCCGGTGCACCCCAGCACGATGACGTGCGCTCCATCTTCTTCGATGGCCTGTACAGCCCTGTCCACGGCCCGAGCCACGAACTGCTCACGGCCCTTCTCCAGTTCCAGTACGGGCAAATCCATAGACCTGACAGAAGCCAGTTTGTCTTTCAGCCCGTACTTGCGGGCTTTGTCTTCAAACTCCGGGATGAGGCGGTCCAATACGGCCAACACCGAGAACTTGTGGCCCAGCATGGCCGCCACATGCATGGACGCTTCGCACGGGCCGATCACCGGGATGGAGACCACTTCCCGGGCCGCGTCCAGGCCCGGGTCGCCCATGCAGTTGATGACCACCGCATCTATGCCTTCTCTCTCCGCCTGGCGGACTTGGGCCAAAGTGTCCGGCACGGCTACGGCCTCATCGTATGCCGACTCGACCGAGGCCGGTCCTGCAGCCAGGAAGACGTTGCTGATCTCTGTATCCGGCCTGGCCACTCTGGTGAACTCTTCGATGATCAGCGGGCCAAAGCTTTCCGTGATGATGGGAGTCACCGCCCTGATTCTCATTCTTGCCTGCCTCAGTTGCGACCTCGCTCTGTTCCCCCACCTCCTTCTCCGCTGCGGAGAGGGGAAAGGGGCTAGGGGTTGGAGGAGCGGTTGCCTGTACTGCTATGAGCCATACCTCTCCTCGACGGGAACGTACTCGATGTCATAACCGAAATAGCGAGGCCCTACTAACGCCAGCCCTTCGGGTGTACGCCATTTCTCATTACAGGGTATGCCCAGCACCGTAACCCGAAAGCCATAGCGCAAAGCCTCGGTGGTGATCGGCTCACCAGTCTCCGTATCCAGGACGGTGATCAGGTCGGGCACCGAGACCACCACTTCTCCATTCAGCATGGCCACCAGGTTCTCATTCTGGAAGTAGAGTTTGAGGGTTTGGGAGGCGTATTCGTCAAAGCCCTCAAAGACGGCCTCCCCTTTGGCAAAGCCTGCTTCTGTACGACGTTGCACGTCTACGATCTTGCCTTTGAAAACCTGGAAGCCGCCGACGACCTCCCTGACCGCCTCGACCACATTGGTGTTGGATTTCCGAGCCTCTCTAATGGTACGACCGATCTTTTCCACCAGAGTCATGGTGTTAGGCACACCCCACTGTTTCAGTTCCTTCCCTGTCGTGGCATAGCAGGCGATCATGGCCGTGCACCCCATATCTATGGTGAGGCTCCGGGCAAATCTCTCCGTCCAGCGGTTGTTTATCGTATTCAGGATGGCACTGTTGCCCTTTTCATCGCCCATGGCAAAGGGAGTGGCCGAGACACCATACAAAGTGGCCGTGACCATTTGGAGTTCCGGGAAGGCCCGTCCCATGCCATCGCAATCCACCATGGGCAGACGCAAACGAGCCGCTACAGTAAGGGGGGTGACCGAATTCAACCCGCCGGCCTCGGCGGACATGGTGGCCGTGATCTTTTGCCCCAGATAGCTCTCCAGGGCCTGAAAAACCTTGATGATCTCATCCCCTTTGGGCAGCTTTTCCACAATAACTGTAGGAGCGCCCATCATAGCCGTGGGCACGATCAAGGCGTCATCGTCTATCTCATCCAGGGAGAGTAAGGTCACCGGCCCAAACTCGCGAATGGCCTGAATCCCCATCAACTTGCCAATGTAAGGGTCGCCGCCTCCACCGGTGCCCAAGACGGCTGCTCCCAAGGCGATGTCCTCGACATTTTCTGGGTGTAGCAATCTCATCTCCATTCATCCTTTCTCTAGTCCTAGTAGATCACAAATCGCTCCCGCTGGATTTGCAATCCAGCGGCCAAGCGGCGGATTTACAAATCCGCCGTGAG
>JBBIJG010000010.1:15317-17022 GCA_037446095.1 Caldilineae bacterium | reverse complement strand
CACTCCCACTCCACTGGCGACGGCTTTGGCTCTGGCCAACAACCCTCCGCCCAGGCCCAAGGCCACCCCAGGACCCAGAGGGGCCTCCACACCGAAATCTCGTTCCCAGACGAGAGATCTGGTTCCGTACCTATTCCTGTTCGCCGGCTTTGCTTCCTTCGGGAGCGCTGCCGTCATGGTTGGACTAATGATATGGCTGTGGCGCAGCGGAAAGACAGAGAAGAATAAAACGTAAAAAGTGAAACGTAAAGAGGAATTGCATTGCTCAGAAAAAAAGAGGGGCTTCTCTATGGCCTTTTCATCGTGATAGGGCTGGCTTTGGCTGGCTGCAGCGGGGCTACTTCTGTTCCTACTCCAATGCCCGCTGCCTTGCCGACCAAGACTCCTACTCCGATACCCAGTCCTACTCCCACGTCTCAGCCCATCGAGCTGACGGTCTTGCACACCAACGATACCTGGGGTTACAGCGAACCGTGTGGCTGACGGCCTCCCATAGGGGGGTTGGCTCGGCGAGCCACCATGGTGAAACAAGAGCGGCAGAGCTCATCCCATCTGTTGCTGCTCGATGCCGGGGATTCGCTCTTTGGGGACAGGTTCTTAGGCCAACAGACCCAGGGAAAGGGTGTCGTGGAAGCCATGAACCTGCTGGGATATGATGCCATGGCCCTGGGCGGGGGGGACATGCGCCTGGGTTTGGATACCCTGCGCCAGCGCATGGCTGAAGCCAGGTTCCCTTTCCTTTCGGCTAACGTGGTCCTGAGCGGGACGGACACCCTTTTCACTGAACCGTATGTGATCAAGGAGATAGGCGACCACAAAGTGGCCATCATCGGCCTCACCGAACCGGAGGCGGCCGATGCAGTCCAGGGAGCCGTTACCGTTCTTGAGCCTATTGAGACGGCTCGCCGCTATGTGGAAGAGGTCAGTCCTAAGGCAAGCATCATCATTGTCCTCTCTCACATCGGTGTCGAAGAGAATATGAAACTGGCTGAGGAAGTAGAAGGCATTGACCTCATCGTGAGCGGGGCTGGACAAGTATTACCGGGCCAGGCCATCCAGAACCAGACCACGGGGACCCTCATCGTCCAGGCGGAAGTGCCCAGCCCCGGACACGCGGGACGGATGGTGGGCATCGCCAGGTTGCAGATTGACGGCCAGGGGAAGATAACAAGCCACCAGTGGACCGCAGTCCCCTTGACGCCGGATTTTGCCGATGATCCGGAGATGCGGGCCTTGCTGGACACTCATCGGTGAAACCTTCCGCGCTTTGCTCAGCTCGACAAAGCCGTCTGCTGAAAAGCAGATGGCTTTTTTTAATTACCTGGATCATTGGAGGAGAAGCTATGATTGTCATGAAATTTGGTGGCACATCGGTGGGCGACGTTGAACCTATTGCTCAGGCGACCCGGATTGTCCGCAGAGCGGTGACAGGCGAGTCGGCTGTGGGTGGAATGGCTCAGACTTTCGAGTCCCCCCAGCCCGTTGTGGTCGTCGTCTCGGCTATGAGTGGAGTGACCGACTCTCTGGTCAAAGCCGCCACCTCAGCCGCCAATCACGATGGGCGGACCTTCCGACAGGTGAAGGAATCCCTCTTCGAGAAACACAGAGCGGTTATCGAGGCTCTCGTGGGAGATGGTGGGGTCCGCTCAGCTTTGCTGAGCGAAATCGAAACCCTCTTGCACGAATTCGAGAGCCTCTGCCAGAG
>JBBIJG010000010.1:3464-15307 GCA_037446095.1 Caldilineae bacterium | reverse complement strand
TCTACATTCTGGGGGAGTTGACGCCCAGGGGACTGGATGCCGTTTCCTCGCTAGGGGAAAGGCTGATGGTCAGGGTCTTTGCCGCGGCCCTGCACAGCCAGGGTGTGGCAACTAAGCCTGTGGAGGCCACCACCCTCATCGTCACTGACGATAACTACGGAGGCGCTACCCCCCTCATGGATGAGACCCGGGCCAGGGTGCAGGCCCACTTGGTGCCCCTCCTGGCTGAAGGCATCACGCCTGTGGTAACGGGCTTCATTGGCGCCACCCCAGCCGGCATTGTCACCACCCTGGGACGAGGAGGGAGTGACTACACAGCGGCCATCCTGGGCAACTGCCTGGACAGCCGGGAGGTCTGGATCTGGACCGATGTGGATGGTGTCATGACGGCCGATCCGCGGGTAGTGTCGGAGGCCCGGACCCTGCCGGCGATCTCCTATGCTGAGGCAGCCGAGTTGTCCTATTTCGGAGCCAAAGTACTTCATCCCAAAACCATTTTGCCCGCTCTGGAAAAAGGCATTCCCATCAGGATCGTGAATACCTTCAATCCCGGTCATCCTGGCACCTTGGTGGTGGCAGAGGCTGAGCCCACAGGGAAAGCCGTAAAAGCCATTACAGCCATCAAAGGGTTAAGCCTGATCACGGTGGAGGGTCGGGGGATGATTGGCGTGCCGGGCATAGCAGCCAAAGTTTTCTCCGCCGTGGCCCGGGAAGGAATCAGCGTCCTGATGATTTCTCAGTCCTCATCGGAGCAGAACATCTGCTTTGTCATCCCCCAGGAAGCCAATGGACGGGCCTTGCGAGCTCTGGAGAGGGAGTTTGAACTGGAGCTGGCCCGCCGCAACGTGGACCGCATCTGGGCCCAGGGAGAAGTGGCCATCGTAGCCGTGGTGGGGGCAGGTATGAAAGGCACGCCGGGCATCGGAGCCAAGGTCTTCGGAGCGCTGGGCCGGAACGCGATCAACGTCATCTCTGTAGCCCAGGGCTCTTCAGAATACAACATCTCCCTGGTTGTGGGTGAGAAAGACGTGGATGATGCAGTCCGATACATTCACCAGGAGTTTCAATTAGGAGAGTAAGCGGGTGTGCAAAGCCCGGGAGCCTTCGGTACTTCCCTGGCCCTCTGATGCGCCAAGAGGTCAACTGGCCGTCCGCCTATGTGGACGGAGGCGTCCGTGCAGAGCCTGTTTCGAGCGGAGCGGGCGAAGGCAACACCTTCGCTTAGGCCAGAAGGCTTTTCGGATAGGCTCTTAAGTTGACGCATCAGGGGATAAGGGGGCAGAGACAGAGATAGAGGAGACTGAAATTATGGACAAAATCAAAGTGGGGATCCTTGGAGCGACAGGCGCAGTCGGACAACGCTTCGTGCAACTTCTGCAAGACCATCCTTGGTTTGAGATCACCGCCCTGGCGGCCTCAAGGGCTTCGGCTGGCCGACCCTATCGAGAGGTCTGTCAGTGGAAGGTCTCCGCCGAAATGCCTCCTACTGTCAGGGACATGATAGTGGAGGAGTGCGCGCCGGGTCTGAGCTGCGACCTGGTCTTCTCAGCCTTGCCAGGAGAGGTAGCCGGCCCGATCGAGGAGAACATGGCCGCGGCGGGCTACTTTGTCTCCAGCAACGCCAGAAACCATCGCCTGGACCCCGATGTGCCGCTGTTGATTCCCGAGGTAAACCCCGATCACATCCAGATCATCGTCCATCAGCGACGCCAGCGTGGCTGGGGGCGAGGATTCATCATCACCAGCCCCAACTGTTCCACAACCCAGTTGGTTCTGGCGCTCAAGCCTCTTCAGGATAGCTTTGGCCTGAGTGCGGTGATGGTCACTACCATGCAGGCCATCTCAGGGGCAGGGTATCCGGGATTGCCGTCCTGGGACATCCTGGACAACGTGATCCCTCACATCGGAGGTGAAGAGGAGAAAATAGAGACGGAAACCATCAAGCTATTAGGCCGTCTGGAGGGGTATGGCTTCCAACCGGCTCCTGTCGCCGTCAGCGCCCAGTGCCATCGCGTGCCCACCACAGAAGGGCATCTGGAGGCTGTGTCGGTGCGCCTGGGGCGAAAAGCAGGGGTGAACGCTGTGGTGGAAGCTCTGCGGAGCTTCACGGCTTTGCCTCAGGAGCTGGAACTGCCCAGCGCCCCCCGATGGCCTATCGTCGTGCGGGAAGAGATAGACCGTCCTCAACCCCGTTACGACCGTGACGAGCAGGGCGGGATGGCCGTGGTTGTTGGCCGGGTGCGGGAATGCCCCGTACTGGACTACAAATTCGTGGTCCTGGGGCACAACACCGTTCGCGGGGCAGCCGGAGGGTCTATCCTGAACGCCGAACTGCTGGTGGCGAAGGGCTATTTGCACCCTGGATGAGGGGATTGGTTCATTCAGGCCAGACAGTTTGAAGACGTGCTGGCAGCCTGTCGGAGTAAACCAGGTGAAGCGTCTTTGGAGCCCCGGAGTGGAGGCTTTAGCCGGTGCAATGGCCAGATTCCGGCTGAAGCCTCCACTCCAGAACGTCTCTCCGACAGGCTGCTAAATGGGTTGACAATAAAACCGAAGTACCAGTATTAAGAACCTAGCCGAAAACAGGGCTGTCCGGGCAGGCGAGAAAGCCTGCCCTACGGGTTTTCGGATGGGCACTAAGGCTGTTCCAGACCGTGTCGTTCCAGCAATGCAATGTCTGCCAGCAGGTGAGGGGTTGGGCCATCGGCCACGATGCGTCCCTCATCCATGATCACGGTGCGGGCGCAAAGATCGCGTACCAGGCGCATGTCGTGGCTGGCCACCAACATGGTCTGAGGCAGTTTCTCCAGCAATTGAATCAGGCTCCGGCGAGAGCGAGGGTCAAGCTCGCTGCTGGGCTCATCCAGCACCAGTATAGCCGGCTCCATGGCCAGCACGGTGGCAATAGCAATGCGCTTGCGCTCTCCCAGGCTCAGGTGATGGGGCATCCGATCCTCGAAGCCTTCCAGGCCTACCTGGGTCAGGGCCCAGCGCACCCGCCGCCGCACTTCGCCTTCCGGCAACCCCATGTGCAACGGCCCAAAGGCCACGTCCTCGAAAACGGTGGGGGAGAAAAGCTGGTCATCGGGGTCCTGGAAAACCATGCCCACTTTGGCCCGAATAGCGCCCAGGTGACGGCCTGTCACCTCCAGCCCCATCACCCGCACTGTCCCATTGCCGTTCAAGATGCCGTTGAGGTGCAAAAAGAGCGTTGTTTTGCCCGCGCCATTGGGGCCAATGACGGCGACCTTCTCCCCTTCCCGCACCATCAGGCTGATCCCCTTCAAAGCCTGTTGCCCATCGGGGTAGGTGTACACCAGATTGTCAACCTCGATGACGACAGGGGCCATTTCCTTACTCTTCACGCTTCACGTTTTACGCTTCACTCCGCTCTCACCAGTAGAGGTGGGCTATCATCTCGACAGCCACCAGCAACGTCAGAAAAGCAGCCAGGATGATCACATCCTTCTGTTGCAGTGAGGCCTCCTCCAGGGTACGAATCTCGCCTGTGAAGCCCCGCGAGAGCATAGCGGTGTAGATGCGTTCACTGCGCTCGTAGCTGCGCAGGAACAGGGTGCCGATCATCCCTCCCAGGACCCTGGTCCGCCACAAAAGGGTCCCTCCGCCCCGGCCATCGGGGTCCGCACTCCGGGAGTCGCGGGCCATGGAGAGGCGCATGGCTTCATCCACCAGGACAAAGATGTAGCGGTACATGAAGCTGATGACCGAGACTATTGCTTTGGGCACGCCCAGGCTCTTCATGGCTCGTAAAAGCCCGACAAAGTGAGTGGTGGAGGTCAAGAGCCCGGCGGCCAGCACCGAGAGCCAGGCTCTGAGCACCACAGCTCCAAACAGCAGGAGTCCCCGGTCGGTGATGGTGAGGGGCCAGGAGAAGAGGCGAAGGCGGAACACGGGCTCTCCAGCAGTGGTAAAAGGGATGGAAAGTGCAACCACCAGAGTGAAGGGTACGAAGATCAATGAGCGCTGCAGGCCCACCACCAGGGAGAGACGCGCAGCCCAAATGAGACCCAGCACCAGCATCAGCAGCACCGAGAAAGCGGGCCAGGCTGGAGGTGGAGTGACCATCACGGTCAGGATGAAACCCAGAGCGGCCACCAGCTTCACGCGCGGGTCCAGGCGATGGACCAGGCTGTCACGATAGCTATACTGATCGAGGAAAGCGTGTTTCATAACGCCTCAGAAGTGCCTGGCGAAGGTTTTGAACCTTCGCCAGGCTTTGCAAAGTGCCCTCAGACCCCATCCTCATGATGGGCACCCCTGGTCAGGCGAAAGCGCTGCCTTCGCCTGGCCAGAGGACTTCTCGGATAGGCCCTAATACTATAACCGCACTTCCTAAAAGGGTCATTCTGAGCGATCGAAGGGAGCGAAGAATTTCTTTGCCGCGGTGGAAATGGCTGCCCCACAACAGGGTTCTTCGTCGCTTCCCCTCCGCTTTGCTCAGGGCTTCGGCCCACTCCTCAGAATGACAAGTGCGGCTGTAGTGCTAAGCTGTTTCTCGTCGTCGCAGCAAGACCCCCAGGCCGTAGGCCAGGCCAAAGACCACCAGGGTGCCGACGACTCCGGCCAGGATGGTGGCCACAGCCTCGTTACCGACGCCGGGAAAAACATAGTCTGGGATGACCTCGTAGGGTGCTTCCTGGGCTTTTTCGATAAAGCCCTTGTCCTCAGCCACCCGTTCCAGACCATCAGGCCAGGCTGAGGCCAACGGCGAGAGGAGGGTCACGGCTAAAGCGATCAGCAAACCGGCGATCCACCATTTCTGTTTCATCGCTTCCCTCCTTTTAGCCTGGCCTCAGTTCCAACAGGTCGCGTCGGGTCGCTGCCAGGAAGACCAGGACAGCGACGGTGATCAATCCTTCGCCGACGCCGATCAGGACGTGGACGAGGGTCATGGCTGGCAGCACCACCGCCAGGGCCGAGGTGCCGGAGATGGCCAATTCCAGAGCACAGGCGATAGCCGCTACGATCACCGAGGCCCAGGCTGCCACAAAGCTGCTGATCACTGGGCGCTGGGTGCCTTCGCCCAGCAGTCGTTTCAGCCAGGTGAAGGCGTAGTGGCTCACCAGACAGGCCACGACGCCCATGTTGAAGACGTTGGCTCCCAGGGCGATCAGGCCACCGTCCTGGAAGATCAGGGCTTGCACCACCAACACACTGGCCATAATCAGCATACCCGCCCAGGGGCCCAGCAGGATGGTCGCCAGGGCCGCGCCGATCAGGTGGCCAGAGGTACCGCCGGCCACGGGAAAGTTGAGCATCTGGGCGGCAAAAATGAAAGCGCCCATCACGCCCATCAACGGTATCTGTTTTTCGCCCAACTCCTCATTGGTACGGCGCACGGCATAGGCCAGGCTGCCCCCCGAGGCCACGTAGGTGACGGCGGCCACAGGGATACTGACGAATCCATCTGGAATATGCATCGCTCCTTCCTCCTGTTGATGAGATGGGACCGGCTTTCAGGCCGATCGCTCGTAGCCCTCATGGCCGCTTGGCTGCTAACGTTCGGGAGATCGTTCAAGGCTCGATCTCCATCGCGTCCTTATCGAGTTGCTCGATAAAATCCTCCGCCCAGGGTAAAAAAGTGTGGAGCCTCTTGCTGGGTCATCACATCCCCTCCCGTGAATGGATCGGCACTGCAGCGCCGTAATATGGCAGGGGGATGGAATTTACTCCAGCGTTCTCTCTTCGATCAAGACGGTATGTTTCAAGAAGTCAATACGGGAAATACGTCCCGGCACAATCCTCTGCTCGCCCAAGAGCGTGGCCATGAAGACTGTATCACCCTCCGGGCGGACGAGGGTCACGTCCTGCATGATCTTTTGCTCTTCCCCGTCCTTCACCAGATAAACAGAAGCCTCGCACATAGCTCATCACCTCTTCATCAAAACAAAAGATCGCTTCCAGCTCGGCCTTCAGGCCCGCCCAAGCGATCTTCATGATCTGGCCATACGCTCATTTACCCATGTTGCCAGGCCAACTTCATGTTGGTAAATTTATAATACCACATCATAAGGATATTGTCAAATTAAAGTCCGCTGATAGGCAGTGGTTTGACCCCAAGCGGGCGATTGCAATCGCGCCTGTAGGGGCGCGTCGTCGCCGCGCGCTCCTACAGGCCCTGGCTGTCCGCCTCCGTGGACAGTCAGACCATCGCCTGCGCAGGCGGGCGAGCGGCGAAGCGCCCTTGGGCCGCAGGCTTCAATCTGGCGGCCAACTCCCCCCCTTCAGAAGGCTTCCTATGACTCTTGTGGGAATACCCAAAAGGGGTGAATTCATGTTGCGTTGTCAGCAGATTGGTGTTATAATTTAGTTAGCAAAAGAGGAGCTTATCAAGATGCGAAGCCGAATCAACGCTTTGGTATCCATTGGGCTGCTGCTCGGGGTCATCATCTCACTCGTGCCTGGGCCCGTTACCGCTCAGGAAGAGGCCTTCATTCGGGAGACGATCGCACAGATGTCGGTCGAAGAGCGGGTCGGCCAATTGTTCATGGTGACTTTCACCGGCAGTCACATCGGCCCTGAGTCGGATATCGCTCAACTCATCACTCAGTACCGGGTGGGGGGAGTGGTTCTCCTGGCCAGCAACGGCAACTTTGCCAACCAAGGGGACACGCCCCTGCAAGTGGCGCAACTGACCAACGGCTTACAGCAACTGGCGTATATGGCTGCCCAGCAGAGGGCAGGCACCCTTCCTTCTGGCACGCAACCTTTGAGCGATGCAACCCCTGTCAGCGGGACCCTGCCCCTGGGCCCTGGCCCCTACATCCCCCTCTTCGTTGCCCTCGACCACGAAGGGGATGGCTATCCCTACACCCGGCTGCGCAATGGATTCACAGCCCTGCCTAACAATATGACCCTGGGCGCAACCTGGGACGAGGCCAGCGCTCGGACCATCGGCCAGATTGTAGGTCAGGAACTCTCGGCAGTCGGCGTCAATATGCTTTTTGGTCCTTCGCTGGATGTGCTCAGCAACCCCCGGCCTACCCTTAAGGGCGATCTGGGTATCCGCGTCTTTGGCGGCGACCCCTATTGGGTAGGGAAGATGGGCCAGGCTTACATTAAAGGGGTACATGAGGGCTCTGCGGGGCGGGTGGCTACAGTGGCCAAGCACTTTCCCGGCCATGGCGACAGCGACCGCAGAGCCGATGAAGAAGTGTCCACCGTGCCCAAATCCCTTCAAGAGTTGCGCAAAATCGAACTGGCTCCTTTCTTTACCGTTACTGCCCTGGATGGGGCTGAGCCAGCGGCTATCACCGAGGCCCTGATGTCATCTCACATTCGCTATCGCGGTTTCCAAGGCAACATCCGCCAACTGACCCCCCCTATCAGCTTTGCGGCTGAATTGCAGGCTATTTTGAATTTGCCCGAATTCGCACCCTGGCGCCAGGCTGGCGGCGTTATGGTTACCGACGCCCTAGGGGTGCC
Organism: Caldilineae bacterium; assembly: GCA_037446095.1. Lineage (GTDB taxonomy): Bacteria > Chloroflexota > Anaerolineae > E26-bin7 > E26-bin7 > E26-bin7. The sequence continues at coordinate 7,861 of JBBIJG010000010.1, read as the reverse complement.
GGCTGTACGCAAGTATTATGACCCCCAGTTACAGAGCTTCCCTCACAAACGGGTGGCTTACGAAGCTTTCCTGGCCGGCAACGACCTGTTGGTGCTTTCTCAGTTTGCCCTCACTGATGTCTGGGCTGACCAATTCGAAAATATCAAATCCACCATCCAGTTCTTTCGCGATAAGTACGTGAGCGATTCCAAGTTCCAGGCCCAGGTAGATCAATCCTTGACGCGCATCCTGCGCCTCAAACACAAGCTCTATCCTGAGTTCTCCCTGGAAGCGGTTCAGGTTGACGAAGGACAACTGGCCGAGAAGGTGGGCAAAGGGTACGATCAGGTCTCTCAGATAGCCCAGAAGGCTATTACCCTGATCTATCCCAGCCCAGAAGACCTGGCCGACCGCCTGCCCCTCCCTCCTCAACTGGGGGAGAAAATTCTTATTGTCACCGATGACCGCCAGGATCAGGATTGCCACGATTGCCCGCCTTTCTACTTCATTGAACCGGATGCCCTGGAAAAGACTATCCTCCGGCTTTATGGGCCGGAAGCCACCGGGCAGATAGAACCCACTCAAATCAAAAGTCTGACCTTCAGTCAATTGAAAAGTTACCTGACCTCTGGCGGCACGGAGGGTTCCACCGGGGATATGACTGCCCTCATTCAGGACACGGAATGGATCATCTTCGCCATGCTGGATGTCAACCTTGATGACTATCCTGATTCCGACGCCGTTAAGCTCTTCCTGAAGCAGCTCTCGGATAGCCTGCGCAACAAGAAAATCGTGGTCTTGGCCTACAATGCTCCCTATTATCTGGACACCACTGAGATCAGCAAGCTAACGGCCTATTATGGTATCTACAGCAAGGTGCCGGCTTGCATTGACGCTTCGGTGCGTGCTCTCTTCCGCCAATTCACTTTGCAAGGCGCTTCTCCTGTCACAGTGCAAGGCATCAATTATGATCTGATCTTGCAGATGGAGCCCGACCCTGAGCAGGTCATCGAGATTATGCCGACCCATACCTCTTTGGAAAGCGCTCCCCCAGGAGGGACACCCAGCCCCATTGGCGTTAAGGCGGGCGATACCCTGGAGCTTCAGACGAGTGTGATCAAGGACAAGAATGGCCATCCCGTGCCTGATGGGACTCCGGTGGTCTTTCGCTTCTTCTATCCGGCCGAGACCCTGGAATTGCCGCGCCAAGAGGTTGTCACCAAGGATGGAATAGCTAGGGCAGCTATCAAATTGGAACGGATGGGCCAGCTGGAAATCACTGCGACCAGCGGCTCGGCCCTCAAATCCATCAAGCTGATCGTGACCATCGCCGGGAACGAACCGGCCACGATTGCCACTCAGGTGCCTACGGCCACGGCCACACCTACGGTCACCCCCACGCCGACCCTCACGCCCTCGCCGACCCTCACGCCGACCCGTCCTGCACCTCAGCCCACCGCGGAGCTCATCTCACCGGAGGCAGGCCCTGGCGCACGGCGAGTAGGGGTGGGGGCTTTCCTTCTTTCCCTGGTGGCCATGTCCACGGTCGGCAGTGCGGGCTACGCCTTACGCCGCAACAAGGGCCACTCCCCAAGTCAGAGACTCCAAGCCTTCCTGTGGGTCCTGATTTGTGGCCTGGTGGGCTATATCGCCTATAGCCTGGGCTGGCCAGGGGCGGGACTCTTTTTCCGGCTCTCCCGGCCTTGGGGTGCACCTCTGATGTCTTTGGTCTTTAGCCTGCTCCCTGTAGGGGCTATGTTGGTAGAAACCCCCGGCAGGGAATGGCTCAGACGTTTGAAGTAAAGCCAAAGGGAAACGGAGCTCTAATGAGCTCCTGCAGAGGGGATGGTCTCTTCAATCCGGGTGGGGGTCGAAGGGAAGCCCGAGGGCGTTGTGGGCAAGCGAGGCGAGAACAGAGTCACGATCAGGGCGATCACAAGCAGAGCCAGGGCGACGGTGATAAGAGCTCTGTTCTCCTTGAAAGCCAGGGCCCACATTCTCTCCTCGGCTGCAGACAGGCTCAGGAGAGAGGCAGGAGATAACTGAGAAAGCAATTCAGCTCTGAACTCGGCTACACTGCTTGGTCGCCGGTCAGGGTGCATTTCCAGCGCTCTCAGCAAGGCTCTCTCCGTCTGAAGGGACAGGTTGGGGTTGAGACGGCGGGGCGGAGATAGAGAGCCCGGTTCCAGAAAACGCTGCTTGGCATCGGGGGGAGGTTGTCCAGTGAGCAGATGATAAAGGGTAGCTCCCAAGGAGTAAATATCGGAGCGGACATCGGTGTGTCCCGTATCTCCTCCGTACTGCTCCAGGGGCGTATATTGCACCGTGCCACGACCCTGCAGGATGGTGATGGTTCTGGCGTCATCGGGGACCAGGAGCTTGACCAGGCCAAAGTCTACCAGCTTGATAGTGCCCGCAGGGGTGAGCTTGATATTGGCCGGTTTGATGTCCCGGTGCAGAACCGGTGGGTCCTGGCCGTGAAGGTATTCCAGCGCCTGGCACAGTTGATCAGCCCAGGTCAGGACCTCTCTCTCGTCAAGGAAGCGGCCCTGACGACGGGCTTCATCCACAATCTCTTTCAATTCTCGACCCGGCACAAAATCCATGACCAGGTAGTCGTACTCGCCCTCGGAGAAATAATCAGAGACTTTAGGCAGATTGGGGTGATCCAACCTGGCCAGAGTGCTGGCCTCCCGGAAGAACTGTTCCCGTATCTGGGCCAGCATCGAGGGGCTGGCCCTTGGCTCAGGACGTACCTCTTTGAGGGCACAGTATCTTCCCGCCAGACGCAAGTCCTCGGCCTTGTAGATGGCTCCCATGCCACCCTGTCCCACCAACTCTATGACTTTGTATCGGTCCCGCAGCACGGTTCCTGGCTCCAGCGTCTGGTTCACGTCGAGGACTCCTCTTGCTTGCTCTAAGAGCTAGTCTGAAAAGCTTACCACAAAGGTACAAAGGTCACAAAGGAACACGAAAGAAATAGCTAAAAACACTTGGCGTCCTTTGTGTTCTTGGTGGTTTTCAGATAAGCTCTAAAGGGTGCGGTGCTTGTTGGCTCCTATATAGCTTAACCGATTCTCACTTTCTTGTCAAGAAGAAACCAGACCCATCGGCTGTCTCAAGGAGGGGATAGTCAATGGTTGGCAAAGAGACTGCCATGTTGATCTTACGGGAGGGGCAAGGAGCGGGTACGCGGTGGATGATTGACCGTGACACGATGATCATCGGGCGGGAGGAGAGCTGCGACATCGTCCTGCCCTCCCGCCAGGTCTCCCGTAACCACGCGCGCATCCGCCGTTCGGGTGGACAGCACATCCTGGAGGATCTGGGCAGCAAGAATGGCACCTACGTCAACGGACGGGAACTGATCGAACCCTACATCCTGCAAGATGGGGATGAGATCCAAATCGCCCTTTCTTTTAAGCTCTTTTTTGTTGACGCCGGTGCGACCGCGCCTCTCTTCTTTGAGGAGCGACGAGCCGGCCTGCGCCTGGATAAAAATGCCAGGAGTGTCTGGATCAAAGGGCGGGAGCTCATCCCTCCCCTTTCGTTAGCTCAATATCGGCTGCTTGAACTCCTTTACGATAACGAAGGCAAGGTATGCAGTCGGGATGAAATCGTCCAGGCAGTATGGCCCGACGCCATGGAAGAAGGGGTCTCGGAACAAGCTATTGACGCTTTGACCAGACGTTTGCGGGAGCGGTTAAGCGAGCTGGACCCTGAGCATCAGTACATCATCACCGTCCGTGGGCACGGTTTCCGATTTGACAACTCGAGCTAGGGCCCGCTAACAGCCTATCCGAAAAGCCTGCCGATCAGGCGAAGGCAGTGCCTGCTGGTCAGGCGAAGGCAGTGCCTGCTGGTCAGGCGAAGGCAGTGCCTTCGCCTCCAGGCACGAGTCTCCAGATAGGCTCTCAGCACAATCGCCTAGCAGGCAACGGTCCAAAGATCAGCGAATCCGCAGATGCCTTAGACAGCGTTCTCTGCTATAATCCTATTGGACTTCTACGGCCTTGGAGTGTATAGGCCGTTGTCCAAGGTCAAGACCAGAAAGAGTAGCGGAGATTGAAGGGAGAGAGCGAGCGTGGCCAAGATCAGATTGGTGTTGGCCGATGACCACACCCTGGTACGCAATGGCACCCGGCAGCTTTTGGAGCGTCAACCGGATTTGGAAGTCGTTGGAGAAGCGGCCGATGGAGAGGAAGCGGTCAGACTGGCCAGAGAGTTGCGGCCGGACCTGGTCGTAATGGATGTGCGCATGCCCAAACTTTCCGGCGTAGAAGCCACTCGCCGCATCAAGGCCGAATGCCCTCAGGTAGGAGTGCTGGTCCTGACCGCCCACGATGACGACGAATACGTCTTTGCCCTCCTGCAGGCGGGAGCCAACGGCTATCTCCTGAAGACGGCCGAGACCGAG
>JBBIJG010000010.1:0-3440 GCA_037446095.1 Caldilineae bacterium | reverse complement strand
GTCCGGGCAACCTATGCCGGACAATCAGCGATGGACCCCTCCATAGCCAAAAAGGTGGTGACCCAATTTGCCAGCGGCAAGTCTTTGCCTGATGTCCTGGCCGAAGTCAGCGCCGAATTTGAAGGCCTGACGGAGAGAGAGCTGGAAGTCCTGCAACTGGTAGCGATGGGTAAAACCAACAAGGAGATTGGCCAGGCCCTCTTTATCAGTGACCGCACCGTGCAGACTCACCTGAGTAACATCTTCTCCAAGCTTGGGGTTGTCTCCCGCACCGAGGCGGCCATGTACGCCGTGCGCAAAGGGTGGATAGCGGCAGGCCAGCCAGGACATAGATAAACCGAGAGTGTTCGGCAATTACCATGCGTCTCTCCGCCCGGCGATAAATCGCCCCGCTTGAGTGTGTCAAGGCTGCCCAAAGGCTCCGACGTAAACGTCTGTGTTCATCCGTGCCCTGACTTTCGGATCGGGAGTAGACTCGGTTGTTTAAACCTGGCGACCGTTGGAGAGAGTTGAGCGTTCTGGCTCTGGTGTGGACCGTGCTACCCTTGGCTCTGGTTCTGGCCTTAGTGGTGGGCACGGGATTCTATGCTTATCAGCAGGTCATACAATCCCTGTTGGTCGCCCGTGACCAAGAGTTGGCGCGGGTCTCGGCGGAGCGCCTCTCAGACAACATCAAGGGTTATGCTGACCTGTTGGTGGCACTGGCCAACAGCGAGGAGATGAGGAGTGGGAATGCCCGGCGGCAGAGGGATGTCCTGGCTAGGTCCCAGGACCTGCTGGAAGTCTTTGACGGCGGAGTGGCTGTCCTCGATGAACGGGGCGTAGTGACGGTCACTGATCCGACTCATGAGAACCTCGTGGGGCAGAACCTGTCCGGTCACCCCTACTTCCAGAACACCCGGGCTTTGCGGCAACCTACCTTCTCGGATATTTTCCAGGAGACAGGTCCCGGTGAAGAGGTCATTGTGGTGGCTGCGCCGATTCTGGGCCCCGCCGGGGACTTTCGAGGGCTCATCAGAGGAGGATTCAACTTAAGGGGCCAGGTCAACGCCCAGGAGACGGGTCGGGATGGTTTCAGCCCTGCCCCTCGCCGGCTGGGAGAAGAGATCCGCAACCTTAAAATAGGCGACACGGGCTATGCCTACCTGGTGGATCGTAACGGCCGAGTCATCTATCATCCAGAGGGAACTTTCCTCGGCCAGGACTTCAGCGGTCGTCAGGCTGTGGACCGCCTGAAGCATGGTGAGGTGGTGGGAGCTTTCGTTTCCCAGGAAGCCGGCGGGGAGCGCTTGGTGATCGGCTTTGCCAACCTGCCCGCCACCGGCTGGGGGCTGGTCATCTGCGAACCATGGGCCGAGGTGGTGGCGCCTGTCAAAGCCTATTTGCGCTTGCTGGCCCTGGCGCTTTTGGCTGCCCTGACCCTGGCAGCCTTTTTGGTTTCCCTTGGAGTACGCCGTATCAGCAAACCCATCAACGATCTGGTGTACCAGACCCGTCAGGTGGCCAGGGGCGATTACAGTGCGCAGGTACCTTTGGGCAGCATCCGAGAGATCCGTGAACTGGGCCTGGCCTTCAACGCCATGGTGGAGCAGATCGCGCGTTACCGGGCCGGTGTGCGTCGCTACGCGGCGGCTGTCACCTACAGCCAGGAAGAGGAGCGCAAACGTATTGCGCGTGACCTCCATGATGACACCGTTCAATCTCTGATCGCCATCGGTCAGCGCATCGAGTTGTGCCGTGCTTCTTTAGACGATGAAGAAGCCCGCCAGCAGCTCACCGAGATACGACGCATGGTCACAGAGGCTATCCAGAACATCCGTCACTTCAGCCGGGAGCTACGGCCCATGGCTTTGGAGGATCTGGGATTGGTGCCCGCCCTGCAACTGCTGGTCAACGACTTGGTCAAAGCCGAGGCCCTGCAGGCTGATTTGAAAATCGAAGGGCAACCTCGAGGCCTGGCGCCTGAGTTGGAGGTGGCCATCTATCGCATCGTCCAGGAGGCCTTACAAAATGTACGCCAACACGCTCACGCCTCCGCCGTCACAGTGTGCGCCGAGTTTACAGATCAAAACGTGGTGATCGCCGTCCGAGATAACGGAGTGGGCTTCATAGTGCCCTCCAGCCCCACCGACCTGGCCAGCCAGGGTAGCTTTGGCCTGATGGGCATCGAGGAAAGGGCGCAGCTCTTCGGGGGCAAACTGGAAATCCATTCCCAACCAGGACAAGGCACAGAGCTTAAAGTCACCCTGCCCCTGGAACTCAATCCCCCACCGCCTGAATGATCGCCCCTCATTCATTGCCGGAAGAGGCCACTACCAGCCTCCCGCAGGTTTAACTTGCGAGAAGCCGGGCTGAATAGCCGCCGAAAAAGTTTGCCAGGATGGGCTGGTGCAATTCGGTTTGGAAATAGATGCAATAAGGCACGCATTTGGACAAGAGTAAGAAGGTCATATTTCGGCCGAGGTGCTTCTCTTCTTCCAGGGTATCGAAATTCCCCCCTCCTTTGGCAATGATCAGATCGGCACGCTGCAATAAATCCCTGATTTGGTTTGAACACCTCGAGGTGATGGTTCCGGGCAACGGACCGTCAATGCCATTTTCAAGAACCGGGACTACCTGATCCATCCCGACCATCCAGGCTTCCGCCAGGGTGACATCGTTGAGCGTGGGCAAACTTCTCACCACAAAGACGATCTCCAGATTCATCTCCTCCTTTATGACGTCTATCAGCAACTTATCCGTTATGATCTCTCCCGAATTATCCCCAAGATAGAGGACCAGTCCGCTCCCCTCGAGTCTTTCCCTGAATTGCAGAAATCCCTCCGTGGGAATGTGGGTCTTTTCCAGTCTCTCTTGGATTGCCTTCTCTATTTCCATTGAAGGGTCCGTCATCATCAAGTCAATGGCATTGCCCAATATAGCCAGCTTGACGGCCAAATAGAGGGGATCTGGGGCTTGATTCAACAAATTCCTGAAGTGAGGTTCCAGTTTCATCGCCCTTTCATTCTGCTGGACTTTTAAGGGATGGAAAGGATCGGGATCCCCCACAGTCTCTATGATCTTTTCCATCACCCGTTCGATGACCTCAGCGCTGGTGACATTCCAATGGAGGCCCCGCAAAGAAGGGATGGTCAAAATCTCGCCAAAGAACTCCTTTATGGTGTCCTCCTCGGATGTCAGGTTCCTAATGGCAGAGATGGCCATCTTCAATATGCATGGGATGCAATCGGGCTTCATTAACATGATGTCATCCTCCTGAGGGGTGACTTGCCAGAAAAGCGGTGCTGTGGTATCATTAGCCCTGGTTTATACAACACAGCTCAACGGATAGCATTTGCCGGTGGACCCTGGGGGGTGTTGGGGGGCTTCCGCCTCCTAACCGGGGGTTCGGGGGTGCCCCCCACCCCCTTTTCCCCCCAATTTCAAAGGGAAAATGAGTG
>JBBIJG010000009.1:0-17091 GCA_037446095.1 Caldilineae bacterium | reverse complement strand
CCAGGGTCGAGCGGAGAGACGCAAGGCCATGGCCGAATACTCTCTTCAGCCGGAAACTGATCGCCTAAAGGCTCGACTCCAGCCTTTATGAGTGCCCCTCCGAAAACCCTAGGGCAGGCTTTCTAGCCTGCCCAGACAGCCTGGAAAGCCTGTCCCACCCCTGTCTTCGGAATTGAAGAGCCCCCTCCGCGGAGCGGCTACCGAGATTGAGGGGTGGGCGGGACCTGCAAGACCCGAATGGAGCGAGCGGTGTAACTGCCATCATCTTGCTTCGTCCCTGACACCATCACCCCTTCGCCGGCCTTCAGGTCACCGACAGTTACTGTGGTGTACTTCTCGATGAGGGTGGTATCGGTGGTCTGCACGCGGATGGTGCCCTCTTGGGTGGAGATGACCAGGGTGTTGCCCTCGACCGCCTCGATGGTGCCCATAACGCCACCGCCGAATCGCCCTGGGCCTCCCTGCCCCGGCTGAGGGGCCCCAAACAGGCCTGGGCCTTGACCACCCGGCCCCCTGAACTGCTGACGGGCCTGATCAGTCTGGGCCTGGCCAAAGGACATCCCGGCCCAAAAGGAACCAGCTACCACGGCTATAAGCACTAGCAACACAACGATGATGATCACAATCTTTTTCATGTTTTCCTTTACACCCAAACGCTTTCCTCTTTGCCCTTCACCTTCACTGGCCTTAACTCATTCGCCTCAGGTTTCGGCCATCGGCAGCGTGAAGGTGAACTGGGTCCCTCGACCGACCTCGCTTTCCACCTCAATCCGTCCCCCGTGGGCTTCCACCAGTTGTTTGGCGATGGCCAGCCCCAGCCCCGCCCCGCCGGTGGCCCGCGACCGTGACTTGTCGGCGCGGTAAAAGCGCTCAAAGACGTAGGGCAGGTCCCTGGCGGCGATGCCGCTCCCCGTGTCCCGCACGCTGACCTCGACCCACTGGCCTTCGGTATGAGCGGTAACGGCGATTTCCCCGCCCGGCGGTGTGTGAGTCAGGGCGTTTTCCAGCAGATTGCGCAACACCTGTCCGATCCGCTGGGGATCAACGTCCACCAGAAGTTCCTCCGGCAGGTCAACCTGCACCGTCACCCCTTTGGCCTCTGCCCGAAGACGGATTGACTCGACGGCCCTATCCACGATGTCGGCCAGGGCCACCGGTTGGCGCTCCAGCTTGAGCTGCCCGGCTTCGGCCAGGGAGAGCTCCTGCAGGTCATCCACCAGGCGGCTGAGGAGCATGGCCTCTTCGTGGAGAGAGTCAATGATGCATCCCTCCGGCTGCACCACGCCATCTTGGATCGCCTCCAGGTAGCCCCGAATGTTGGACAGGGGCGTGCGCAACTCGTGGGCCACATCGGTCACCATGTTGCGGCGCAGCTCTTCAAGCCGGGCCAGCCCATCGGCCATGGCGTTAAAGGCCCGCGCCAGTTCGCCGATCTCGTCCCGCGAGGTGATGTTCACCCGCTGGCTCAGGTCTCCCGCTTCCATGCGCCGCACGGCCGCCGTCAGGGCCTCTACCGGTGCCAGGATGCGGCGCGAGAGGCCCAGGATGAGCAGCACGGCACCGAGTCCGGCGACCACGGCTACGATCAGCAGGGCCCGGTTGACAGAAGCCAGGAAGACCATGCTCTCAGGCTCCACACCCGGAGGTGGAGGAGGGGCAACTCTACCCCAGCCAGGGAAGTCAGTATAGAGCACGCCGACCTTTGCTCCGTGATATATGATCTGCGCGGCCGGGGTATTCCAACTCTGATCCACGGCTCGTCCGACCAACTCTCCCGCCGAGTCGGCGACGATCTGTCCCTTCTCATCGGCCAGAACCACCCGTTCCCCCGTGATCTGCCCCATTCGTTCGACCACAAGTTGTACGCCGGACCAGTTTTCGTTCTGGGCATAGTGTTGGCCCAGGAACCTCTCGAAGCGCTGGTGACGCATCATCCGGCGGTCCTCTTCGTAGCGGGTGAACATTCTGGTGGTAGCCAGGGTGTTGAAGAAGGCCATGCCCCCCACCATCGCCACCACCACCAGGATCAGCACCACGAGCAGGCGGAAACGCAGAGAGTGGAACATTCGCCACTGTTTCAGCATAGCTCAATCCTCGCTGAACTTGTAACCCACGCCGTAGACGGTCTGGACGTAGGTCGGTTGCCTGGGGTCTGGCTCGATCTTTTTGCGCAGGTTTTTGATGTGGACGTCTACGGTGCGCTCAAAGCCTTCGAAGTCGTAGCCAAAGACCCGGTCCAGGAGCTCCAGCCGGGTGAAGGCCCGCCCCGGTTCCTCCGCCAACACCTCCAAAAGCCGGAACTCGGTGGGAGTGAGGGGTACCACTTCGCCTCGTACCCGCACCTCGTGGCTGCGGCGGTCAATCACCAGGTCGGCAAAGCGCAGTTCCGGTGGACCTTGGGGAATTTCCTGGCCGACCCGGCGCAGCACCGCCCGCACCCGGGCCACCAATTCCCGAGGGCTGAAGGGCTTGGTGATATAGTCGTCAGCACCCAGCTCCAGGCCGATCAGTTTATCCTCCTCGGTGCTCTTGGCCGTGAGCATGATGATGGGCACCTTGGATTCGGTGCGCAGGATACGGCAGACATCCAGGCCGTCCACCTCAGGCAGCAGCAGGTCCAACACGATGAGGTCTGGTCGCCTCTGGCGGGCCAACCTGAGGGCTTCCAGGCCATCGTAAGCGACGAACACCTGGTAGCCGTCCCTCTCCAGGTAGAGCCGGACCAGGTCCACGATATTCCGGTCGTCGTCAACCACCAGGACCTTAAACTTGGCCATCTTTTCTCGCCTCTCCTTATCGGGGTACACTGCCATTTCACCAGTCCGCCTCTATTATACCAGTATACCAAAAAGATGTGAAGAAGCTATGAAGGAGTCATGAAGGCTCGATGTGGACCGCTCTCGCCAGAGCCTGCTTTTCGCACCCGGAGAAAGCCATGCGCCTCTCTCATTCCCCGAAAGATAAGGTGTGGGGTATGAGCGGGCGGCTTCGCCCTCTCCGCCCGACGATTTATCGTCGGGTGAGGTGAAAACAACAAATGGGGAGGAGCGCCCAGGCTCCTCCCCGTATTGCTCATTCGCATCACCTCCCTGGCCACACTGTCAGTGCGAACCGCATGGGCACTCGGCCTCAGGCTTAGCCACCTCACCAGCCGGGGCCGAAGCCGAAACCGCGACCGAAGCCACGGCCGAAGCCACGGCCACCCCACCAGCCCTTCTCCAGGCCCTGGAGCAACCAGTCGGCCTGTTCCTGGCTGATACGTCCATCTTCTACGGCCTGCTGGATAGCTTCCCGGGTGGCAGCCTGGCACGCTTCATCCACGGCGTCCCGGACGGTTTGCAAGTTCACACCGGCCTTGTCAGCCAGGTCGGCCAGGGTCCTGCCGCCCCACAGTTGGGTGGACAACTCATCGGTGGTCATGCCGAGAGCCTTGGCGGCGGCTTCCAGTCCCACCTGCCCGCAGAAGCCCCGGCCAAAGCCACGACCCCAGCCACACCAACCGTAGGTCTTAGGTACAGATGGAGGGGCAAACTCCTCCGCAAAGGCAGGCATCACTACAACCGCCCCCAGCAGGGCCACTGCTAGCACGGCACCGGCCAGGAGGATAAGCCTCTTCTTGGTCATCCGATTCACCTCCTTCCTGATCTGGATTAAGGTTGGCTTTCCTCCAACCTGCCTCTATTGTACCAGAAGGATATAAAGAAGTGATGAAGAAACTCTGTGGGTTTGATGTATTTTTGACAAGTAGGGAGAAAAGGGTTATAATCACAGTATAGTTGTTTATACAACAAGACAATTAGAGGGCAAGGATGACACAGTGGCACTCAGGTCCCCTACCCCGTTACCATCAACTTAAAGAAATCCTGCGGAAACGGATCGAGTCGGGAGAGTTTAAGCCTGGCACTCAGTTCCCCACGGAGGAGCAACTGTGCCAGGAATACGGTGTCAGCCGGGGCACTGTGGGGCGGGCCCTCAGAATCCTGGTAGACGAAGGCTGGTTGCGCCGGGAGCAGGGCCGGGGCACTTTTGTGACTCACCCTTCCCTTTCCCCCGTCTTCTTCCGCCTGGCCAGCTTTACCGAAGATATGCGACAACGAGGGCTGGAGCCCGGCACCAGGTTGCTCAGCCGGGAGATCATCCCCGCTGACGAAGAAATAGCCGCCCGCTTGCAGATACCGGTGGGAGAAAAGGCCATCAAGATCGCCCGGTTGCGCCTGGCCAATGGCCGGCCGATGGCCTACGAGACACGCCATCTGGCCTACGACCTCTGTCCCCAGTTGATGGACGAGGACCTGGAGCACCAGTCCATCCACTCTCTGCTGATTGACAAATACCACATCCCTTTGATCCGGGCCTGTCATACCATCGAAGCCCGGGTGCTTTCTGAGGAAGAGGCAAGGCTTCTGGAGGTGAAACCGGGCTCGGCCGGCTTCTTCATTGATCGGATCACCTATACTACTAATGACCGGCCTGGGACCTGGTATCAGGCCATCTACCGAGGCGACGAGTACCGCTTCACCGCCGAATTCCAACCACGTCTGGTCCCATAGCTGGGCTTGCGTAGCGAAGCCTGGGGAGCTTGGGTATCCCCTCAACCCTACTTTCCCGGCCCTGGGAACAGAATCGGCGGGGCGATCCCCCACTTGGTGAAGGAAAAGGAGAATGGTGGAGGGACACCCCACGCCCCCCGGCCCGCTGCGCAGGCCCATAGCTGGAGATGGAAAGGAGTCAATGGGCTACCTGCTGGCTGTTATGGCTGCCGTGTTCTGGTCCACTCTGGGCATCCTGGGCAAGTTCCTGTACCGCTACGGGGCCGATCCCTTGACGGTAGTCACCATCCGGGCCACCATCGCCTTTGCCACTTTGGCCACCATCTTGGCTGTGGTGGACCGGCGAATGCTGAGCATCAGCCAACGGGATATTCCCTTCTTCGCTTTGTATGGCTTAGTGGGGGTCACCTTTAACTATGCCTCCTACTTCTACGCCCTGCGTTGGACCACCGTGACGACGGCCGTCATCCTGCTGTACACCTATCCCGCTCTGGTGACCCTGCTGGCAGCCTTGTTTTTGGGAGAGCGCCTGAACTGGATTAAAGGGTTGGTCCTGGGGCTGACCTTTGTCGGGTGCTATCTGGTGGTCCAAGGTTACGATCCCACTGCCTTGCGGCTGAATCTGTACGGTGTGCTGTTTGGCCTGGGGGCTGGGGCTACGGCGGCCGTGTACAGCTTATTTGGCAAGAAGGCCCTGCAACGATACGACTCATGGACGACGGTCTGTTACGCCTTTGGCTTTGGAGCCCTGTTCCTGATCATCTTGCGCTCGCCCCAGGCTATTCTGAGCGTGCACTATCCCTGGCCGGCCTGGGCCGCTATCCTGGCCCTGGCCTGGTTCCCGACTCTACTGGCTTATGCCCTGTTCACCACCTCGATGAAATACATTGAGGCCAGCAAAGCCAGCATCACCGCCACTCTTGAGCCGGTGGCCGCCTCGTTGCTGGCTTACCTGCTTCTGGGCGAGGTCATGGAGTGGCCCCAGTTGGTAGGTGCGGGGCTGGTGCTGGCAGGCATCGTGGGGCTTCAATTCTCACGCCAAACCGCATGAGACATGAGAAAGGAGGTGATCGCACGCCAAATATCACCAAGGAACATAACTTCAATGGGTTAGCGGGGCTGCCCCGCGTCCATTGTTTCGAATCGTGAAAAGGAGGAAGAAATGAGAAAGTCATTTTTTCACCCACTGGCTGTTATCACCATTGTGCTGCTGGGCCTGATGCCTCTGGCGGGTTGCGGGCCCACGCCAACCGCAGCGCCGACACCTACAAAGGCTCCCACTCCTACACCGCCTCCTCCGACGGCTGCTCCGGCTGTGGCAGAGCCAATCAAAATCGGGTTCTTCTCGCCGACCACAGGTTTCGCCGCGGCTGACGGCACCAGCGCCCTCAACGCCGCCCAGTTGGCAGTCAAGTTCATCAACGACGCCGGCGGGGTCAACGGCCGGCCGCTGGAGTTGGTAACCTACGACGATGCCGCCAAGCCCGACCAGGCTGCCGCCATCGCCCGTAAGCTCATCGAGCAAGACAAGGTGGTGGCTGGCATCAGCGGCTCCTACTCCGGTGCCACCCGTGCTGCGGCCCCCGTCTTCCAGGAAGCGGGCGTGCCCATGATCTCGGCCTACGCCATTCACCCGGAGATAACCGCCACCGGCGACAAGATCTTCCGCGTCGGCACCCTGGCTACGGTGCAGGGCCGCGTCGGCGGAGAATTGGTCGGCAAAGTGCTGGGGGCCAAGAAGGTGGCCATCCTGACCGTGGACAACGACTTCGGGGTCTCCCTCACCGAGGGCTTCAAATCCCGCGCCGAGGAGTTGGGCCTGGAGATCGTCATGGAAGAGAAGTACCCTCTGGGAGAAACCGAGTTCCGGCCCATCATTGGCAAGATCAAGGCAGCGGCCCCGGATGCGGTGTATGCCACTGGCTATTATAACGAGGCGGCTAACCTGGTCAGCCAGGCCAAGGAAGAGGGACTGGAGGTGCAAATCATCGGACAGGAAGGATACGACTCGCCCAAGTTCATCGAGTTGGCAGGTGAAGCCTCGGAGGGGGTGATCATCACCACCGACCTGAACCGCGACAGCGAACGGCCCATGACTAAGAAGTTCCTGGAGGAGTACAAGAAGGCGTATGGTGTGGACGCCGACATGGTGGGAGCCTCGGCCTTTGACGCGGTGCAGGTGTTGGCCTACGCCATCAAGACCGCCGGCAGCACCGACCCGGAGGCCATCACCAAGGCCATCGCCGGTCTGAAGGACTTTGAGGACTGCGCCACGGGTCCCTTCTGGTACTACACCGAAGGGCGGGAGGTGGTACGTCCCGTCTCCTCTCAGATCGTCAAGGACGGCGCTTTCCACCTCTATCATGAGTTCACCGACGAGGAACTGGTCACTGCCAAGTAAGTGCGCGCACGAGGTACGAGTAATGGGACAAGTTGCCAACTTGTCTCACAACGTTACTCGTACCTCATCACTTTTCTTTAGGGGGCACTCTATGCCTTTGATGCAAAACCTCTCCAACGCCGTGGTGTTGGCGGGAACGTATATCCTCATGGCCGCAGGGTTGACGATGGTCTACGGTGTGCTGAAGGTGCTGCACATCGCCCATGCTGCTGTTTACACCATCGGCGCTTTCATCGGCCTGCTGATCTTCACCTGGGCTGGCAATTTTTGGTTGGCCCTGGCGGTAGCGATGCTGGTCAGCGGGATCGTGGGCGTCCTGATCTATCGGGGCACTTATCACTATATGCTCAATGCGCCCCGCACAGTACCTCTGATCGCCAGCATTGGCATATTCGTGATGCTGACAGACTTGCTGCAAAAAGACTTTTTGATGGGACCTTACCAGAAGGCGCTACCGGCCGGAGGTGCCGGTCTGCCGCGCATCCAGACCCCCTGGTTCTCGTTGACACCCAAACAAGTCCTTATCCTGGTGGTAACAGTGGCCCTGCTAGCGGTTGTCTATCTGATCCTCACCCGCACTCGCATTGGCCTGGGTTGGCAGGCGGCAGCGATGGATCGGGATATGGCTGCCGCCGTGGGCGTGAATCTGAACCGGGTCATTGCCCTCAACTTTTTCCTTGGTTCAGCATTGGCCGGGGCGGCCGGGGTGTTAGTCGGGGTCTACAACAACAGCGTCTTTGCCACTATGGGCGATCTGCCTTCTTATAAAGCTTTCATCATCATTGTGCTGGGGGGGATGGGCAGCCTGCCGGGGACGATTATCGCCAGCCTGTTGCTGGCCCTGGTAGAGAACTTTTTGGTAGCGTCAGTAGGATATGTGCTCCCCCGCGATGCGATTGCGTTTTTGGTGTTAATTCTGATGTTGATGTTTCGGCCCCACGGGTTATTAGGGCAAGAGTAGAGGGTCTCACCGGAGTAGCGAAACTTGTTTCGCGTTCGGCTGGCGCAGAACAAGACTTCGGCGAGCTCAGTCGAGCCGTTCTGCTACTCCGCCGACGGGTTAAGTTGTTTCGCGCCAGGGGGTGGTCAATTATGTTTGGCGGTTACATCATCAGCGTCGCCATCTTCGTCGGTATTTGGGTCACTTTAGCCCTGAGCCTCAACATCCTTACCGGCTACGCCGGGCAGGTGTCGTTGGGCCATGCCGCCTTTTTCGGCATCGGCGCCTATACCTCGGCTATCCTGTCGCTGAAGTACGGTCTCCCCTTCTGGGTTGATTTCCTGGGGGCTATCGTCGTCACTGGCTTGATCGGTATGGTCCTGGGTTTGCCCAGCCTGCGCGTTCGCCATGACTTCCTGGTGCTGGCCACGATGGGCATCAATTTCGTCGTGGTTGCCGTCTTTAAGTACGTTGATTTCTTTGGTGGAGCGATGGGGCTCATCAACATTCCCGCCCCCAGCATCCTCGGTTACAGCTTCCGGGGCGGCCTCCCTTACCTGTCGTTGGTATGGGCTTTCGCTGCCTTTACCTGGTTGGTCAGTTGGTACGTGTCCAAGACCTGGGCCGGCCTGGCCTTCCACACCGTTCGCATTGACGAGGAGGCCGCTGCTGCCGTTGGGGTGAGCGTGCCCCGTTTCAAGGTCTACGCTTTCGTGATCAGCTCCGCCCTGGCCGGGGGCGCTGGCTGCCTCTACGGTCATTTTATCGGCAGTCTCTTCCCCGACACCTTCGTCTTCGTCGAATCTATCGTCGTCCTTTCGATGGTGATTTTTGGGGGCATTGGCACGCTGCGCGGCCCTATCCTGGGAGCGATTATCCTTAAGGCCGCGCCAGAGCTGCTGCGCTTCGTGCAGGATTATCGCTTCACCATCTACGGTGCGCTGCTGGTGCTGATGATGCTCTTCCAGCCCATGGGGCTCCTCGGCGATGACAGCTTTCTGTGGCGCTCATTGACACGCCTATTCTCCCCCCCTGCCAGGGGGGAACCAAGAGGGGGTGAGGCCGAGGAGCAGGGTCCTGATGGTTCGACAGAGCCTGCCCTGACCTATCGAGGGGCTCGCCACAGCAGCCTGTCGAAGGAGTAAGCTCATGAGCCAACAGCTTGGGACACCGCTCCTGGAAGTTCAGCGCGTCAGTAAGCGATTCGGGGGATTGGAGGCCCTGCGTGAGGTATCCCTTCAGACCGAGCGGGAGATTCTGGGACTCATTGGCCCCAACGGCGCCGGTAAGACGACTCTCTTCAATATCATTTCTGGCTTCTTGCCCCCTAGCAGTGGCCAAGTCTATTATGATGGCCGACTCATTCATGGCCACCGTCCGCATCAAATTGTCGAAATGGGCATCGCTCGTACCTTTCAAATCGTCAAGCCCTTCGGCAGTCTGACGGTGATGGAAAACGTCCTCAGCGGCTACGGGATGCCTTACTACCCGAGCTGGCGGGCCTTCGTAAGGCGCTTCACCCCTAGTTCCGAGTCAGTCACCCGCGACATTCTGGAGAGGACCGGTCTGAGTGCCTGGGCCGAGGCCAAGGCCAGCAGCCTGCCCATTGGATTACAGCGGCGCTTGGAGATCGCTCGGGCCCTGGCCACTGGCCCCCAGATGTTGCTGCTCGATGAACCGGCCGCTGGGCTCACGGCCCAGGAGGCGGAAGAGTTGGCTACACTCATTCGCCAGCTCTATGAGCAGGGCATCAGCCTCATCGTGATTGAACACAATATGGCCTTCGCCATGAGCCTTTGTCAGCGAATTGTCGTGCTGGCCCAGGGGCAGGTCATTGCTGAGGGTACACCAGCCGAGGTGCAATCTAACCCGGCGGTCATTGGAGCGTATCTGGGGAGTGAAACGTAAAGAGTGAAGCGTAATGTTGAGCATTGAAAACCTCGACTTTTATTACCGCCAAATCCAGGCTCTCCATGATGTCTCTCTGGAAGTGCGCGACCGCGAGGCCGTGGCTGTGTTGGGGGCTAACGGAGCCGGCAAGTCCACCCTGATTAAAACCATCGTCGGCTGGCAGAGGCCACGGCAGGGCAGCATCCGCTTTGACGGCCACGACATAGCTCATCTCACTCCCTGGGAGCGGGCATCGTTGGGCATGGCCCTGGTGCCAGAGGGAGGGCGCGTCTTCCGCGAGCTGAGCGTGATGGACAATCTGCGCCTGGGGGCCTACCTTCAGCCGAATGAGACCATCAGAGAGCAACTCGACGTCGTCTTTGAGTTGTTCCCAGCGCTGGCCGACCGGAAAACGCAGGTGGCTAAGACCCTCAGTGGCGGCGAGCAGCAGATGTTGGCCATCGCCCGGGCCATGATGAGTCGGCCCAAGCTGCTCCTGGTGGATGAGATCTCTATGGGATTGATGCCCATCCTGGTCAAGCGCGTCTTCGGTGTCATCAACGATTTGCGCCAGCATGGCGTCTCGATTTTGCTGGTGGAGCAGAACGCTTACGAAGCGCTCAAGGTGGTGGACCGGGCCTATGTGTTAGAGAACGGCCGCATCGTACTGGGAGGAACGGCTGAGGAATTGAAAGAAAACCCGCGAGTGAAAGCAGCCTACCTCGGCGGCTGAGGATCAGATGTGTGTGGCTAAAGCAATCTGGAGTCGAGGCTTTAGCCGGTTTCTTCCGCCTGAAGGCTCTACTCCCCAACCCATTTAGCCAGACTCGGATCAGATCACAACCTCGCAGTGATATTGTCAGGAGGACAAACCATGTCTCGTGTTATCCGCGCCCCGCGGGGCACCAAACTGAACTGCAAAAGCTGGCTCTTGGAAGCACCATACCGTATGTTGCAAAATAACCTGGATCCCGATGTGGCCGGCGATCCCAAAAACCTCATCGTCTACGGTGGCCGGGGCAAGGCCGCCCGCAACTGGGACTGCTTCGACGCCATCCTGCGTTCCCTGGAGACCATGGAACCTGACGAGACGTTGCTGATACAGTCGGGCAAACCGGTGGGCATCTTTAGGACCTACCTCGACGCTCCACGGGTCATTCTGGCCAACTCCAACATCGTGCCCGCCTGGGCCACCCAGGAGAACTTTGACCGGTGGGAGCAAGAGGGTCTCATCATGTACGGCCAGATGACGGCCGGGTCGTGGATCTACATCGGCACCCAGGGCATCCTGCAAGGCACCTACGAGACTCTGGGGGCGGCAGCCCGGACCCAGGGCTGGCCCAGCCTCAAGGGCAAGTTCGTGCTGACGGCCGGCCTGGGGGAGATGGGCGGGGCTCAGCCTCTGGCCGTCAAAATGAATGAGGGAGTGGGCCTGATCGTGGAGGTAGACCCCTGGCGCGCTCAGCGGCGGCTGGACACCCGTTACCTGGACGTAGTGGTGGACAATCTGGAAGAGGCCATGACCATGGTGGAGGAGGCCCTAAAGAAACAGGAAGCAAGAAGTATTGGGTTGATCGGCAATGCCGCCGACGTCCTGCCGGAGCTGGTGATCCGGGATGTGGTCCCCGACGTGGTCACCGACCAGACCCCGGCCCACGACCCGCTGATGTACGTGCCTAACGGTATGACCCTGGAGGAGGCAGAAGACCTGCGCCAGCGCGACCCCAAGGGCTACCAGGAACGCTCGATGCAGGCCATGGCCGAGCACTGCCGGGCGATGGTGGAGATGCAGAAACGAGGCGCAGTGGTTTTTGACTACGGCAACAACCTGCGCCAGCAGGCCTTTAACGCCGGTTTCAAAGAGGTCAAAGTCGGCGGCGACCCGGAGGGCGAATGGGTCTATCCGGGCTTCGTCCAGGCTTACATCCGGCCTCTCTTCTGCGAAGGAAAGGGACCTTTCCGCTGGGTAGCCCTCTCCGGCGACCCGGAGGACCTCTACCGGACCGACCAGGCCATCCTGGAGCTTTTCCCGGAGGACGAGCACCTGGCCCGCTGGATCCGGAGGGCTCAGAAAGAAGTGGCCTTTCAGGGGCTGCCAGCCCGCATCTGCTGGCTGGGCTACGGGGAGCGGGCCAAAGCGGGTCTGGCCTTCAACGATCTGGTGGCCAGCGGCGAGATAAAAGCGCCCATCGTCATCGGGCGGGACCATCTGGACTGCGGCTCGGTGGCCTCCCCCAACCGGGAGACGGAGGGGATGCGCGATGGCTCCGACGCCATCTCCGACTGGCCCCTCCTCAACTTCGCCCTCAACGCCGTGTGCGGGGCCACCTGGGTCTCCTTCCATCACGGGGG
Source organism: Caldilineae bacterium (assembly GCA_037446095.1). Taxonomy (GTDB): domain Bacteria; phylum Chloroflexota; class Anaerolineae; order E26-bin7; family E26-bin7; genus E26-bin7. The sequence goes on along the minus strand of JBBIJG010000009.1, from coordinate 4,958 downwards.
CGGGGTGGGCATCGGCTATTCCCAGCACGCCGGGCAGGTTATCGTGGCCGACGGGACCCCGGAGGCAGCCGTGCGCTTAGAGAGGGTATTGACCGCCGACCCCTGGACCGGCATCATTCGACACGCCGACGCCGGCTACGAAAAGGCCGTTGAGATGGCGAAAAAACATGGTTTGAAGATACCGATGCTGAGGAATTCAGCCCACTTCCGATAGGGTAAAAGTATGCACCGCCTCCGCCGGCAGCGTCTCGATAATGCTTCCCTCGCGGGCCAGGGCAGCGGCCACCCCCACCCTGGCACCCAGGTTCAGGCCGAAAGTGACCAGGGGCACGCTTACCTCCCAGACTCGTTCGCCGGCCATGCTCTGTACCCCCGACTCCACTTCCAGCCAGCCCCCCCGTTCACTCACTAGCCGCACCGTCGCTCCGTGGCCGGGGAGGAGGTCAATCCGCCAACTGGCCCCGAAAGGCGCCGGGGGGCATTCTCTCGGCGAGAGGGGAGACTCAACGACCAGGAAGAGACTGACTTTGTAGGGGCCGAGGGCTGAACGGGCCTCCAGCCGGAAGCAGAGGGCGGTGGGGTTGTAGCCGAAGTAGAGGCGGCGTAGCACCAGATCGGTGCGCTGCATGGCGCCGCTGGACAGGACCGGTTCGAGGAAACCGGCCCCGGTCCATTCCAGCCCCGCTTCCTCGGCGGCTGAAAAGCGCGGGACAACGTAGCCGCTGGGGGGGCGGTAGTCCTGTCGCTCGGTGAGGCCCTGGATGGACTCGGTGAGCCATGGCGGCACGGGCCGGCCGATGGCATAGTAGACGCGGCTCAGGTGCTGTCGAAAGGTCCGATCAAACAGTTGTTCCTGCCCCGAGACGTTGCGGCTGTAGTACCACCAGAACCAATCGCTCCCCTCGGCAATGTAGATGTGCCGCCAGGCATCCTCCAGCACGTCCAAGCCGGCGCCTGGGGTTGCTTCCTGCCAGGCGACCAGCTCCTCACGCACGCGTCCCAGCACTTCCCAAGCCCGATTCTGCTTCGCCTCTCCGATCCAGGTTTCCAGGTTGCCCCCAATCCACGAGCCGGTGGCCAGATGCTCGATGGTCTGCCGGGGTGGAAAGCGCTCCAGATACTCAGAGACCGTCACTGTCTCAAGGGTGGTCTCCTCCGACAGACGCCAGTAGAGATGGTACAGGAACGGGTCGCCGTAGTTGGGATAGTGTTCCCAACAATTCTCACCGTCCAGGATGATGGAGACGAGGTAAGGATGGTCCGGGTCGTTCAAGCGCTCTCGGACGGTCTGGAGGTAGCGGATCAGGTCTTCGGCTGCCTTCTGGCCATCCATGCTCTGATAGACAAAGCCGATCCGGTCTGAGAGGACGTGATCGCGGAAGATGGCAGTCAGATAGGACGGATTGTCACTCCGTCCTATGTTTATCAAGTAGGGTTGATAGAGGATGTGCGGGGCCTTCAGGTGGGCATGGGCATCGCGTTCGAGGGAAACGCCAAGGGAACGGGCGAGAAGGGCCTCGTCGGTGGCGAACCAGCGGAAGCCATAGCGAGCCAGGATGGGGAGGACCTCCGGACAGACAGCCCCCTCTGGGGGCCATATCCCCAGGGGCGCCTCGCTAAAGGCAGCCTGGTGAGCTTCGACGGCCAGGCGTATTTGCTCGGTAGCGTCTTCGGGATGATGGAAAGGCGGGTGGGGTAAAGGCAGGCCGGGGCTGGCGCGGTGGGCGGTATCGCTGCCTATCAGGAGGGGCAGGATGGGATGATAGTAGGGTGAGGTGGTGATTTCGATCTGGCCCCGGTCACGCAGGTGGTTGTAGAGGGGTAAGATGCGAGCCAGATATGCCTGCTGTTTGTGGAGGATGAGGTCTATGTCCTGCCGGGTGAAGTTCTGCCCCTTCTCGATCAGGGAGCGCAGGTCAGGGTCATGCTCCAGGGCGATAGGATCCAGCCAGACCAGGTTGAACCAGGCCACCAGATCCCGATAGTAGTGGTTGTCGAGGAGCGAGGCTTCTCCCTTTACCTGGTGGCGCAGATCGAGCAACTGGCTGTAGCGTGGATAGCGGCGGACGATGTTGTCCCAGTTCACACTGAAGAAGAGGGAGAGGATGTAGGCTTTGTCAGCGTCGGACCAGGTATCCTGGCGGCTGAGGGCCAGGGCCCGGTCAACGGCCTGGCCCCGGGCGTACTCCTGGATTTGCTCGACCAGCGAAGGGACGAAATTGAAAGTGGCCTTGACGCGGGGATATTGGGCCAGGACCTCGGCCATGTGGATGTACTCTCTGGCTCCGTGCAATCGTGCCCAGGGCAGGATGTACTCGCCCGTAACGGTGTCCTTGTAATAGGGCTGGTGCATATGCCAGACAAAGGCCACGTAAAGGGGGTGGGGCTTCGAGATCGGAGATTTGAGGTTGGGGCCGGGAGATTCAGGTGTTGGCACGCCTAAAATTGTACATGACAATGCGTCTTAAGGCAAATGTCTTGGCCATCAGTAACTCACAGCAGTCGCCTTGTCATGGGAACCTCTGGCGGTGGGCAGGTTCATCGGGCGGAGCAAGTGCCCTGCGCATCGCCCCGGCACTCATCATGACCCAGGAGCAGGCCGGCGAAGGAGTGGACATCATCCTTGAAGTGTTACGCCGCCATCAATGGTAGGAGTTCGCCTTTGAAAGCCATCGTCAAAGAGGGTCCTGGTCCGGGCTTTGTTTTGCGCGAGGTTCCCAAACCCCAGGCCGAGGCAGGAACAGTCATCGTCCAGGTCAAAGCTGTTGGCATCTAAAGTTACTCTGGAACCTTTGGTGATGGGCAAGTTCATCCAGGGGGCTGTGCACGGCCAGCCCGCCCCGGTTGAGGACGTGGGTATAGACCATGGTCGTTTTCACGTCCTTGTGCCCCAGCAGGGGCGTTTGGCCGAACGTCCTACTGGACGGTGCGGATGTCATAGCCGTTCTCAAGCAAGTGGGTGGCGAAGGAATGGCGGAAGGTGTGGGGGGTGACGTGCTTGTTGATCCCTGCCAGGCGGGCTGCTTCTTTGACGGCTTTTTGCAGGCCGCTTTCGCTGAGGTGGTGGCGGCGCACGGCCCCGCTGTGGGGGTCCACTGACAGCCGGTCCGAGGGGAAAACGTACTGCCAGGTCCACTCGCGGTTGGCGTTGGGGTACTTGCGCGCCAGAGCGTGGGGGAGGTAGACAGCGCCGTATCCTTTGCCAGGTCTTGGTCATGCAAGCACTTGACGTGCTGGAGGTGCTCCTGGAGCGGGGTGATGAGGCTGTCGGGCAGCATAGTTACCCGGTCTTCCTGGCCCTTGCCATCGCGGACGGTGATGGTCAGATAATCGAAATCCAGGTCTTGGACCCGCAAGCGGACGCATTCCATCAGGCGCAGACCGGAGCCGTAGAGCAGTTGGGCCATCAGCAAGGAGGTCCCGGACAGGTGCTGGAAGAGGCGGTGGACCTCTTCCTTGGTCAGGACGGTGGGCAGGCGTTTAGGCTTCCTAGCACGCAGAGCATCAATGGGCCCCAAGTCTTTGTTGAGCACCTCGCGGTAGAGGAACAACAGGGCACTGAGGGCTTGATTTTGTGTTGACGCGGCGACCCGTTGCTCCACAGCCAGGTGGGTGAGGAAGGCTTCGACTTCGGCCGCGCCCATTTCGTTAGGATGGCGCTTATTGTGGAACAGGATATAGCGTCGGATCCAATTCACGTAGGAGTCTTCGGTGCGGATAGAGTAATGTTTGACGCGGATGGCGTCGCGGACCTGGTCAAGCAGTTTCTTGGGTTTTGGTTCCATGGGGGGTTTCCCGGGTGTTGACAGGTTATGATTTCTATGCTACAATTTTTGGTGGGTAAGGCGACCACCTAATGTCCCTTAACAGTTGATATAATTATCCGCTCCTGGGGACGCCCTGGCCAGGGCAGCCAGCTCAGGCTGGCTAACCGCAAGGCGCGGCTTGGTGCACGACATGTCAACGTGATCGCCTGGTGGCACTCGGTAGGTCAGCAACTCTGGCAAGGTCCATACGTGGTTCGTCACGCCTATTGCCATCATGGGGCTCACCTGCCGCCACTTCTTAAGAGAACCACTGCCTTTGGTCGGAAGCGGTGGGAAGATCTCCTGGCGCAACCCGCCGTGGGGCAGGCAGAAGTGGCAGTAGGCGACAGACAGATGCACTTGCCGCTCCAGCCAGTAGTCGTCTTTGGAGAAGCCCAGGGTCTTGCGGGTAAAGCGCCGATTGTGCTGCCGCATCGTGTTATTCTGCCGCTCCACAAAAGCAGTGTTAATGCGTTTGCTAACCGGCGACCGCTCCAGATAAGCTTGCAGCGCCTCCTGAGTGCCGAAGACCACCTTCTCGGTGATTTTCACCACGTGGCCTTGGCGTCGGTGCTTGACCACTTGGGCATAGAGCAGGTCCGCAGGAGGCTCCAGCCGTGGCTTAGGGAAGCGTCCTCGTGTGCCTTGGCGCTCCGGTTGCACCCATTGGCCGAAGGATTTCAGGATCGCTTCCCGATACTGGGGCCGTTGGTCGCTGAAAAAGACGCGTGGGGAGCCATCATTGACTTCCTTGGTCCGTTCGACCAACTGGTCCGCCTTCTCCTGACCGATCTCTCCCGTGACGAAGGCGGGAATGACCTTGTGCACCGGGTCGAAGCTTATCCACACCCAGTGGTCACCATACCCGGTCTGGAGCTTCTCTAACGCTGTGCAGTGTGCCTCTTTTTTTAACAAAGCTCCAGAGCTCGTCCAACTGCGCCTCCTCAAAATGGAGCTCGACCATCAGATGACGGGAGACAGCCTCTGTGTGCCGAGAAGTCTTGTCTAGCCAAGCGCTTACCGTGTCCTTGTCCACCTGCTTGATCCGCGCCGTGGCCCGAATCCCGTTGCCCTCGGCCAGACAGGCGATGACGTCATAGAATGTCTCCTCGCTGGCCTTCAGATTGAACAATGGCGTGCCGCGCCGCTCTG
>JBBIJG010000008.1:14579-17890 GCA_037446095.1 Caldilineae bacterium | reverse complement strand
TGGCATCCCCTCGGTAGTGCTGGGCTTTCTGGGCATGGTTGCCGTGGCTCCTTTGGTGCGGCGCTACCTGGGAACACCCACCGGCCTGACAGCCTTTACCGGGGCGGTGATGCTGGCCTACATGGCCCTGCCGACGATTATCAGCGTGGCCGAGGACGCCATTGACGCCGTGCCCAAGGCTTACCGCGATGGCGCTTATGCCCTGGGAGCCACTCACTGGCAGACTATCTGGCGGGTGGTGTTGCCGGCTGCCCGTTCCGGCATTATCGTCGCCGTCATGTTGGGTATTGGGCGGGCCATTGGCGAAACCATGGCTGTCATGATGGTCACCGGCAACGCCGCCCGGATGCCTGTGGGTCTGGACGCTTTCTTCAAGCCCGTGCGGACCATGACCGCCACCATCGCTGCTGAGATGGGCGAAGTGGCTCAGGGGAGCACGCATTATCACGTCCTTTTCGCTGTGGGCATTATTCTATTTGTAATGACTTTTATTATCAATGCCGTGGCTTCCATTGTGATCATCCGGGCCGGGCCCAGACGAGGCGGCAGGTTGATGGGTTAATTGACCACTGAGGCCCCGAAAATCTTTGCCTCTGGGCCGATTGGTTTTGAAAATCGGAGCGCATGGGAAATTCGCCCCAGTCCTGCAGTTGAGAGTTGCCAGGAGGAACGGGGAGGTCCGATGAAATATGCTGAAGTGGTGGTCAATACGCCTCTCCATAAGCAGGTGACGGGAGCAGAAGACCTGGCTGAGGAGGGTTATTCCCCTTTGAGCCCTACCTTTCACTATGCCATCCCCCTTGAGCTTCAGGGTCAGGCTAAGGCGGGGCAGTTGGTCTGGGTGCCCTTTGGCCCACGCCGTCTGCAAGGGCTTATCCTGGCCCTGTCTGATACAGCTCCTGTGGAAGAGACCAGGGACCTCTACAGCATCATTGACCCCCAACCCGCCCTCTCCGCCGCCCAAATCCAACTGGCCCGCTGGCTCAGCGACTATTATCTGGCTCCCCTTATAGAGTGCGTCCGTCTCATGCTGCCCCCGGGTTTTGAGCAGCGCGCCGAGACAGTGGTGGAACTGCGGACGGATGCTCCCCCTCCAAGCAACCTGACTCTCCCACAGCGGGCTATCCTGGAGTTGCTGCATCGTCATGGTCCTCAAAACCTCGCCCAGATGAGGCGCCAATTGAGGATGGAGGACGTGCATTCTGCCATTGCCCAGTTGGTCCGCCGGGGTCTGGTTGTCACTCGGTCTGAGATCTACAAGCCCCGAGTCCAACCCAAGCGGGCCCGTTTCGTGCGTCTCATCGCTGATGACGCTCAGATCGAGCAGATTCTACCTCGCTTGGGCCACCCGTCCAAGCAGGCCGACGTGCTCCTGGCCCTGGCCGAAAGCGAAGATCCCTTGCCGACCCTGAGAGAGGTCTGTGGGGCAGCCAGGTGTTCGGAGAGCACCATCCAGACTTTGGCTCGAAAGGGGCTGGTGGAGATCATCCCGGACCGCCAGATGGTGGCCCCCCTTCTCTCGCCGCAGGCCATCAATGAGGTCCTCGCCAGCGAGCTGCGTCGGGCTCCCAGGCAGGCGGCCGCCCTGGCCTATCTGCGCGATCAGGGGGAGCCGATGGCCATGCAGGACCTGTGCCATCAGGTTGGCTGTTCCGACGCCGTGCTGAACCAGTTGGCCGCCAAGGGCTACGTGAAACGCTTCAGCCAGGAGCCAGCCGTCATCCTGACCGTCCCGCTGGAAGAAGTGAGGGGCGCCATCGTCGAGCTGCGCGGCGCTCAGAAACAGATGGCGGTGCTGGAATTTCTCAAAGGCGAAGAACAGCCCGTCTGGATCGGTTGGGTCTATGCTCATACGGACTGTGACCTGCAAACTCTGCGGGACCTGGAGAAGCACGGCCTGATTAGCCTGGAGGAGGAAGAAGTAAGGCGTGATCCCCTGGCGGGACGAGAATTCGTGACCGATGTGCCACCCAGGCTGACGCCGGATCAAGAGGCTGCGTGGAAGGAACTCGTCCGAGGAATTAGAGGAGAGGCAGGGGGCAATCGCGTTTACCTGCTCCACGGTGTGACCGGTAGCGGCAAGACAGAGCTTTACCTGAGGGCTCTAGAGATGACATTGAGCATGGGGCGGAAGGCCATCGTGCTGGTGCCTGAGATCGCTCTCACCCCCCAAACCATCCGCCGCTTCGCTGCTCGCTTCCCTGGGCGCATCACCGTCTTGCACAGCAAGCTCTCTCTGGGGGAGCGCTACGATACCTGGCAGCGAATCCGGGCCGGTGAGGTGGACGTGGTCATCGGTTCCCGGTCGGCCATCTTTGCGCCCATGCCTGACCTGGGTCTCATCGTCGTAGACGAGGAACATGAGTGGTCTTACAAACAGGAGAGGACGCCCCGCTATCATGCCCGAGACGTGGCCCTCAAACTGGCCGAACTGACGGGGGCTGTGGTCATCCTGGGCAGTGCCACCCCCGATGTGGTCTCCTACTACAAGGCTCAGCAGGGGGAATACCGACTGCTGGAATTGCCCAAGCGCATCATGGGGCACAGGATACAGGGTGCAGGGCCCAGGACGCTCCGTTGCAAAGAGCTGGGGCCGGAATATGAGGGGGCCTACTACCTGGAGCTACCTCCCGTCGAGGTGGTTGACCTGCGGCAGGAGTTGCGCGCTGGCAACCGTAGCATCTTCAGCCGGGCCTTGCAACGGGCCATGGCCCAAGCTCTGGCCACTGGCGAACAGGTCATCCTCTTTCTCAACCGGCGGGGCACGGCCACCTTCGTGATGTGCCGTGACTGCGGGCATGTCCTCAAGTGCCCCCGTTGTGAGGTCTCCCTGACCTATCATGGGGCCAGGGACGAACTGGTCTGCCATCACTGCAGCCGGCGCAGTGTCGTGCCCCCGGTCTGCCCCCATTGTTGGAGTAGACGCATCAAGTTCTTTGGTCTCGGCACTCAGAAGGTGGAAGCTGTCACCCGGGAGCTTTTCCCTCAGGCCCGTCTCCTGCGCTGGGACCGGGATGCCACGGGGGGCAAGGACGCTCATGACATCTTCCTGGAAAAGTTCATCCGCCATGAGGCCGACGTTATGATTGGCACCCAAATGGTCGCCAAGGGGCTGGATTTGCCCTTGGTGACCCTGGTGGGGGTGATCAACGCCGACACCGCTTTGTACCTGCCCGATTTCCGAGCCGGGGAGCGCACTTTTCAGATCCTGACTCAGGTGGCCGGGCGGGCCGGGCGCGGTGTGTTAGGTGGCCGGGTCATCATCCAGACTTATACCCCCGAACATTATTGTATCCAGGCGGCCAGCCGTC
>JBBIJG010000008.1:0-14569 GCA_037446095.1 Caldilineae bacterium | reverse complement strand
GGAGCATCCCGCCATTGAACACGCGGCGCGCCACGACTACGAGGGCTTTTACCGGCAGGAGCTGGATTTCCGGCGCAAGCAGGGGTATCCGCCTTTCCGCCGTCTGGCCCAGTTGGTCTACACCCATCCTAATGCAGCCCGTTGTGAAGAAGAAGCGGACAGGCTCTATCGGTGGCTGCGAGATCGAATCGCTCGTTGGGGCCTGCCCGGCGTAGACCTGATTGGCCCGGCTCCCTGCTTCCGTCGGCGGCTGCGGGGCAAGTATCGCTGGCAGATCGTGGTGCGCGCCGCCGACCCCCACGCCCTCCTGGCCGATATGGCTTTACCCCTGGGCTGGCGGGTTGACATAGACCCGGTCAGCCTGTTGTGAAGGGGACGGGGAGCACAGGCGAAGGGCCCGGATTCAGCAATGTCAAGATACTCCGGGGAGCCTTCCTACATGATGAAGTTCAGGTGACAGTCGCCTGAACCCGACGATAGGCGATGGGTTACAACTCCACGAAATAAGCCTCGCAGGCTTTGTCAATCAGGTCTTTGGCCAGGACGGGTGGCCTGTTTTGATAGCGGGCAATGTCAATCAACTGATCAATGAGGTCCCGCGGATGACAGGCCCGCAATGGCCTTTTAGGCTTGATGTAATGCTCTTGCAAAAGGTAGGCCAGAGCCTTGTCGTCGTAAGGTACCCCTTTGTGGGCGCAGACCCGCTTGAAAATCTCCCGGTATTCTTCGAAAGACGGGTCGCTGATTTCGATTTTATGCCGGATACGGCGCAGGAAAGCTTCATCCACCAGGTCTGTCGGAGCCAGGTTGGTGGAAAAGACAATCAACACATCAAAAGGGACTTCGATCTTCCCGCCGGTATGCAGGGTCAGGAAATCCACCCTCTTTTCCAGGGGCACGATCCAGCGGTTCAATAAATCTCGCGGCCGCACCAACTGGCGGCCAAAATCATCAATCAGGAACATCCCACCGTTGGCCCGCATCTGGAAGGGCGCCTCGTAGAATTTGGATGAATTGTCATAGACCAGGTCCAGGCTTTCCAATGTCAGTTCACCCCCGGTCACGATGAATGGCCGATGGATCCTAACCCAGCGCCGGTCAATCTTGTCTCCCTTCTTGGGCCCTTCGGCCGGCCTGTGATTAACGCTGTCAAAGACTTTGATAATCTGACCATCCACTTCAACAGCGTAGGGGATGTAGATACTGTCCTTGAAGATCATCATTCCGATGGCTTCGGCGATGGTGGTCTTGCCGTTGCCGGGGGGGCCGTAGAGGAAAATGGAACGGCCTGAATTCACAGCCGGCCCCAATTGGCTAAAGATCCGTTCATTAAGGACAAGATGGGAGAGAGCCTGGCGCATGACCCTTTGATGGATTGTCACGTTCTGCAAGGGTTGTTTGCGGAAAGCCTCTGTATAAGCTTTGAGAGGCACAGGTGCTGGACCAACGTATTGGCCCCGATCCAGCACCTCCCGGGCCTTCTCGCTGCCTTTAGCCGAGATGACGTATTGGTACCCCGACTCGCCCAGGCCGCCGGCCCCTTTGACCTCACAGAATTGCTCTCGCTTCAGAAATTCCAGCACCTCATCCACCACCCCGGTGTAAGGTAACTTCATCGTTTCAGCAATCTCGTAGCCTGAAATATAGCCTTCAAAGTACATGATCTTTATGGCCAGATCCGCCAGAAAACCAAGTCCCAGCCCGGTTTCCTTGATAGATTTGGGCATGGGCGGTTCGAAGGATGGCGCCAGCGGGGTTGTGGTTTCTCCAACGTTTAAAGGCATGTCCATGATCCCCCTCCTTGGTCTCCAAGTATCAGGTTGCATGCAGATTAAGGGACCTTAAGAAGTATATCATATCGGCGACGATAAATCAAATCGGGTCAGGTGACAGTCACCTGAGGCCCGAAAATTGACGGAGTTTCCAGAAAATGTTATACTTGGGGTACTATTTGCCGGAGGTGAAGGAAAATGATAGAGAACATCCATTGGCTAGGCCACGACAGCTTCAGGATTGAGGGTAAGGCGACCATCTATGTGGACCCCTGGAAGCTCGGCGCCGGGGCGCCCAAAGCAGACCTGATCCTGATCACCCACGATCATTTTGACCATTGCTCGCCCGATGACGTGGCGAAGATTAGCAAAGAAGGTACGGTGATTGTGACTATCGCTGCGGCCGCCCAGCAACTCAAAGGAGATGTGCGCATCGTCAAAGCGGGCGATCGGCTGACCGTAGGCGATACCGCTATTGAAGTCGTACCGGCCTACAATGTGAACAAGTCCTTCCATCCCCCATCGGCCGGCCATGTCGGCTTCGTCTTCACGGTGGGAGGCCAACGCATCTACCACGCTGGGGACACCGATGTCATCCCTGAGATGGACCGCATCCAGACCGACATCGCTTTGCTGCCGGTAAGCGGCAAATACGTCATGACCGCCGATGAGGCCGTTCAGGCCGCTCAGAAGATCAAGCCCAAGGTAGCCATCCCTATGCACTACGGCGCGGGCGTGGCCGGTAGTATCAAAGACGCCCACCGTTTCCGTGATCTGCTTAAGGGGAAGGTCGAAGTCGTCATTTTGCCTCAAGAGTAGCCTGGCGGCAGAGGCATAGCGAAACAAAAGGGGGACGTCCCTTCTCCTCCTCCAGGAAGACACCCCCCTATTTTAGCTAACGCCCTGGCCATCCAGCGAGGTAAGAGGCCATCTTGCCCTGCGCCGTTCTGCCGGCAGGTCCTCAGGCTGTCTCCTCCAGGTCCCAGGTTACGGGATGCTCCGATTGGGTCAAAAGCAGGGGACCTGCTTTACCCAGGATAGTCTCGGCTTTAATGATGCATTTTCTGATGTCGCGCCGCGAGGGTATCTCGTACATCACATCCAGCAAAGTCTCCTCGATAATGGTCCGGAGCCCCCGGGCTCCGGTTTTGCGTTTCAGGGCTTCTTCGGCCGCCGTCTCTAAAGCCTTCTTGGTGAAGATCAATTCCACGTTGTCTAAGGCGAAGAGGCGCTGGAACTGCTTGACGATGGCGTTTTTGGGTTCGGTCAGAATGGCGACCATTGTCTCTTTATCAAGCGGTTCGACGCTGACCGTCACCGGCAGACGCCCTACGAACTCTGGGATCAGGCCGTACTTCAACAGATCATCGGGAATGACTTGACGCAGTAGTTCGGCTGAGGTCAGTTCCCGGTTCTTCTGACCTTCTGCCCCTTTGGCAAATCCCACTGTGCCTCTGGTACCGAGCCGTTCAGCCACGATCTTGTCCAGGCCTTCAAAAGCCCCCCCGCAGATAAAGAGGATATTGGTCGTGTCGAGTTGGATAAAATCCTGGTGGGGGTGCTTACGCCCGCCCTGAGGAGGGACATTGGCCACGGTGCCCTCAATGATTTTGAGCAGCGCCTGTTGGACGCCCTCGCCCGAAACATCGCGGGTAATGGATGGATTATCCCCGCTCTTCCGGGCTGTCTTGTCAATTTCGTCTATGTAGATGATGCCCCGCTCGGCACGGGCGATATCGTAATCAGCCGCCTGGATCAGGCGCAGGAGGATGTTCTCCACATCCTCTCCTACATAGCCTGCTTCGGTCAGGGCCGTGGCATCGGCGATAGAGAAGGGGACATCCAGGATTTTGGCCAGGGTTTGGGCCAGGAGGGTTTTACCGCATCCTGTGGGGCCAATGAGCAGGATATTGCTTTTCTGTAACTCCACATCATCTACTTTGCCATCCGTCAGGATGCGTTTGTAGTGGTTGTAGACGGCCACCGAGAGAACCTTCTTGGCTCGATCCTGACCGATGACGTACCCGTTCAAACGCTCGTAAATTTCCTTGGGTGAGAGGATGCGATGGGTGAAACGTTCGCGCGAAGGCGACGATTGATCCTCCGCCAGGATCTCCTGACACAGGTCCACGCATTCATCGCAGATAAAGACGCCATCGGGACCGGCGATCAGGCGGTTGACCTCATCCTGGGCTCGCCGGCAAAAAGAGCAGGATTGAATGCTACCCGCCCTGAATTTGGCTACCATCTCTGCTTGTTCCTTCCTTTTCCTTGCTGGAATCCCCCAGCACCTCATCAACGATGCCGTATTCCACGGCTTCTCTGGCATCCATGAAATAGTCGCGGTCGAAATCCTTGGTGAGACGTTCGAGGCTCTGGCCGGTGTGCTTGGCCAGGAGGCTTTTGATCAAGTCCTCAACCCGCAGCAACTCATTAAGTTGGATGCGCACGTCAGGCGCGTAACCACGAGCCGCGCCCCCGGCAGGGTGCATGTGGATTGTGGCATGGGGCAGAGCATAGCGTTTGCCCTTGGTGCCGGCTGCCAGAAGGACGGTGCCCAGGCTGGCCGTCCAGCCTACAGCGATGGTGGAGACCGGGGCCCGTATCAATTGCATGGTATCATAGATGGCCAAGCCGGGGTAAATTTCGCCGCCGGGGCAGTTAATGTAGAGAGATATTTCTTTCTCCGGGTCCTCGCGGTCCAGAAAAAGCAGTTGAGCCACAATCAGGTTAGCCACCTGATCGTTGATCGGCGTGCCCAGGAAGACAATCCTTTCTTTGAGGAGCAGAGAGTAGATGTCGTAGGCCCGTTCACCCCGCCCTGTGCTCTCAATGACCATGGGAATCAAACTATGCATAGCCTCACTCCTTTCCAGCGTCAGCTTGCACCTCACCTTTGGCAATGGCCACAAGGCGTCGGAGCGCCTTGTCGGCCAACAGGTCTGAGGCAATGGTACGCCTGTTATCCGGCGAGGAAAAGAGCTCCCGCGCCTTATCGGCCTGCTGACCAAAGGACGAACTGAGGCGCTCGATCTGGGCTTGCACCTCTTCTTCCTCCACCGTGATGCCTTCCAACTCGACCACCTTGCCCAAGACCAGGCCCCGTTTCAGACGCTCTATAGCCTGAGGGCGTAACTCTTCTCGATATTCTTCTTTACTTTTCTTGTTGATCTTCAGCCAATTGTCGAGGTTGAGGCGCTCCTGTTGTCTCAAAGTTCGATCCTTTTCTTCCAGGAGGTTGTCCAGTTCCCGTTCCAGGAGGACCAAAGGGAACTCGATCCGGGCTCTGTCCACCAGGGTGGTCAGGATTTCGGCGGCAAAACGGCTTTCAGCCTTCTGTTCAGCTTCGGTCAGCAGGTCCTCATATACTTTGGCCTTCAATTCGTCAAAGGTGTCAAAGTCCCCGACAGTTTTGGCCAGGTCATCATTTAACTCTGGGAGCACCAGTTCTTTCAGATCGTGGAGGTGGACTTTGAAATGGCCCTTTTTGCCGGCCAGTTTCTTGTTGGCTGAATTCTCTGGATAGGTCAGGTCAAATTCCCGGTCCTGACCGATGGTCATCCCTACGATTTGTTCGCTGAATCCGGGCGAGGGATAAGGGGACTCTGCTGTCAGGAGGAGAGTCAGTTCCTGGTTTCTCAGCACTACTTCTCCATCCACCGTGCTTTCAATATCTAAGATAGCTTGGTCACCCATCTGGGCGGGCCGCTCAACCGGCTGCCACTGGCTATGCTGGACCTGGATGCGCTTGAGAGCAGCTTCGACCTTCTCCTCGCTGACGTTCACTTCAGGCGGGGTGAGCCGCAATTGGCGATAGTCCCCCAACTCCACAGTAGGTGCTACAGGCACCATAAACTTCAAGACCACCGGTTCGTCCTGGAAATCTATCAACTCGGCCGGGGCGAAGGGTTCGATGCTTTCTTTCTCCTTGGCTTCGTTGAAGGCGGCCCGGGCCAGGTCTTCTAAGGCTTTCCCAAGAAGGGCTTGCCGACCAAAAAGGCGCAACACAACATCATAGGGCGCTTTGCCGGGGCGGAAACCCCGGATGTGCCTCTGCTTAGAAATGCGCTGCGCCACACGCCGCAATTCCGCTTCTACTTGCTCCTCATCCAGTTCAACGGTCAATTCAACCTGACAATTCTCAAGTCTCTCAGCAGTAACCTTCAAATTTCACTCCCTTGTCTGTCGAATCTCTCGTGTGGATACCCGCCGCTATGTCATTATAGCACAAAACCCGCCCACACGCTAGTTTGAGGCCCCTTGTGGGCCTGCGCAGCAGGTCGGGGGGTGTGGGGGTGTCCCTCCACCACTCTCATTTTCCTTCACTAGGTGGGAAAGCAGCCTGCCGGTTCTGCTCTCAGGGCCGGGAAAATGGGGTTGAGGGGACACCCCTCAAGCTCCCCGGGCTTCCGCTGCGCAAGCCCGCCGGCCAGATAGTTACCCCAAAACGAGATTTCTGTGGTATAATTAATATAGCTATTCAAGCACGTGAGATGGGGCAAGGAGTAAAGAGCTGATGGGAAATAAAGGGAAAAAACGCAAAGTCCTGATTATTGACGACAGGCGCGAGAACATTGTCTTTCTGGCCAACAACATTCTGAAACCTAAAGGTTATGATGTCATCACAGCCATGGATGGAGAAAAGGGGCTGCACAAGGCCCTGGAGGAGAAGCCAGACCTGATCATTATGGACTTGAGAATGCCCAAAATGAACGGCCTCGAGGTACTGACCGCTTTACGTGAGGCCCAGTGCCCCATCCCTGTCATCCTGACCACCTTTCATGGTTCGGAAAGTGTAGCCATCGAAGCCTTTCGCCTGGGGGTTAAGGACTATGTGATCAAGCCCTACACGGTCAAGGAAATGGAAGAGGCCATCAAGAGAGCCCTGGGTAATGGGCAGATAGGGGAGAGCGGAGGGATCAACCACCAGTTGGAGCGTCGGGTCAGGGAACTCAGCACCCTCCATGACATTGGCAAGGCGGTCACCTCTCTGTTGGACCTGCAAAAGGTACTGAACCGGGTCGTTGAAGCGGCTGTTTACCTCACCGGTGCGGAGGAAGGCTTTTTGCTTCTCGTGGATCAGGAAACAGAAGAACTGTATATGAGGGCTGCCAAAGGGCTCAGTCAAAAAGCGGCCCGTTCTTTCAGGATCAAGGTCGAGGACAGCCTTTCCGGGCAGGTCGTCACGACGGGCAAGCCGATCATGTTCAGCAGCGGAGCTCAGGAGAGGTTCAAAATCAAGACCGGCTATTTGGCCAAAGCCCTCCTGCACGTCCCGTTGAAGCTGAGAGACGAAGTCATCGGGGTGCTTTCGGTGCATAACAGGGTATCGTCTCAGCCTTTTACCGACAATGACCTCCGCACGTTGACCATTCTGGCTGGCTATGCAGCCGTGGCCATTGAAAATGCCCGGTTGTATCAAAGCATGGAGGAAAAGGCCCAGCAGTTGTCCCAGCTCCTCAGCACTCAGGAGCACAAAGCTAGAGAGGACACGGACAGGCTCCTGCAATTTGTCCGGGAGGTTGAAATCCATGAGCAACGGCTTAAAACGAGCAGGGAGGAGGCCGAACAATTGGTGGAGAAGTTACGCACTTTGCTGGCCGCAGCCGAAGATTTGGTCGAACGGCTAAAGGGGCAAGAAAAAGAGGCCGAGGAATTAGCTGAAGCAGGCAGACTTGACAAAGTGACAGGGGTAGTGTAAAATATAAATTGAAAGGGGCCGAGGTAGCTCAGTTGGTAGAGCACGTGACTGAAAATCACGGTGTCCCCAGTTCGATTCTGGGCTTCGGCACCATAAGCGGAAGTGGCTCAGCGGTAGAGCATCTCCTTGCCAAGGAGAGGGTCGCGAGTTCGAATCTCGTCTTCCGCTCCTCTTCGAGATTGGATCGTTGTCCACGCCATGGCTCTGGCGTGGTTTTTTTATGCGGTGGCCGCATCTTGAACATCGGGGAGAAGCCCAAATGAAATCCATGGTATTGAATAAACTTTGCGCTCTCGAAGAAAACAAGGCCCCTCTGGAGCTGATGGAGCTGCCGGATCCCGTTCCAGGAGAAAGGGAGATTTTGGTCAAAGTTGCGGCCTGCGGGGTTTGCCATACCGAGTTGGATGAAATCGAGGGCCGAACACCCCCGCCGCATTTACCGGTCGTCCTGGGCCATCAAGTGGTCGGCAGGGTCGAAGAACTCGGCCGTCAGGCCGGCGCTTTCCAAATCGGCGACCGGGTTGGGGTGGCCTGGATTTATTCCGCCTGTGGGAAATGCTCGTTTTGCCTGGCAGGTCAGGAGAACTTGTGCAGTGACTTTAAAGCGACGGGCCGGGATGCCAACGGTGGATATGCTCAATACATGACCGTGACGGAAGATTTCGCCTACCCCATTCCCGACGTCTTTTCTGATGGAGAGGCGGCCCCTCTTCTGTGTGCTGGCGCTATTGGCTATCGTTCTCTGAGGTTAACCGGCCTGAAAGACGGACAAAACCTGGGGCTGACCGGGTTTGGGGCTTCGGCGCACCTGGTCCTGATGATGGCGAAACATCGGTATCCCCAATCCAAGGTCTTTGTCTTTGCCAGGAGTGTACAGGAGAGAGCATTTGCCAGAGAACTCGGGGCGGTCTGGGCAGGTGACACTGATGAGGAGTCGCCTGAAAGGTTGGATGCCATCATTGACACCACGCCGGTGTGGAAACCGATCGTTGAGGCTTTGAAGAATCTGAAACCCGGCGGCAGATTGGTCATTAATGCCATCCGCAAGGAAGGCATAGACCAGGACTATCTTCTGCAGTTGGATTACCCGGCCCATCTCTGGTTGGAAAAGGAGATCAAGAGTGTGGCCAATGTGACCAGACGTGATGTCCGCGAGTTTTTGGAGTTGGCCGCCGAAATTCCCATTAAACCCGAAGTCCAGGAATTCGCCTTAGAAGAGGCAAACAAGGCTTTAGTTGAGCTCAAGATGAGGAAAATTCGGGGGGCGAAAGTCTTGAGATTGGCTTGAGTCCCTCCAGCAAGGTATCCAACCAGGTCTCCGTCTGCCCGGTGCGATCCACCCAATCGGGCCTGATCAGTCCCTGCTTTATCAGCCCATCGTACACGGCTACCAATAGGGTTGCCAGGTGAGTGGCGTTCACCGGCCGGAACGCTCCTTGCTGGATGCCTGTTTCTATGATGGCTGCCAGGTTCCGATAGTAAGGCTCATAGGCCTGGCACAGAAGTTGGTGAAGGTCCTCTTCGTAACGGGCCTGAGACCATAGATCAACCATCACACCGGCCGGTGGCTGGGCCTTGGTCGCGCTATCTAACATCACCTTCGCCATGGTCCTTAGCTTCTCGCTAGGGGACAGCGCTCCTTCTAGGATGGGCTGTATGGCCGTCTCCATCTGGCGAAAGTAAGCCTCAACGATGGCTCGGAACAGTTCTTTCTTGCTCTTAAAATACCAGTAGAGGCTGCCCTTACTCAGGCCACTTTCCTGGGCGATGTCATCCATGGTGGTCAGGTGGTATCCCTTACGGGCAAAGCAGGCCAGGGCGGCCTGGATGATGCAAGCCCGCCGTTCGTCCGCCACATCCGCTCTCGATGACATATTCCCTCTCCCCAGGACAGCACCACTCCCCCACGGTCAAGTTGCCGTTTTGCTGGATGGCCTGAATCTCTGAACCTCTGCAGGCACGTGCTCCATACAGTAGCGGTAGGCATCTCCCACCGTTTCAATCTCCCAGGCCACTTCCAGGGGGATGACAAGCCCCATTTCTTCCAGACGTAACATCATATCAACCATCCGAATCGAGTCCACGCGCAGGTCGGCGAAGAAGGAGGTTTCAGGGAAGATGCTAGCTTCATCTACCTCTAATTCTCTGGCTACGATTTTCCTGAATTCCTCAAAGGTGAGTTTGCTGTTCTGTGCTTTGGGCATTTTCTTGCGCCTCCATGATTGGATAGTCTCTCCTGGGTGTTGCTGGCCCAGTTCTACCGCGGAGAACACCGAGGACGCAGAGAAAATAAAATCAAGCTCAGCGTTCTCTGCGGCCTCTGTGGTTAAAAAGCGAGTCACTACCCACCTGCTCCCGCCGGATTTGCAATCCGGCGGGTCCAATGGGCAAAAACTGAAGTGAGTTGGCTGTTATAGGCCTGGATTGCAAATCCAGGCCGAGCGAGGTGAGCAGTCACAAAAACTAGAGGGGTGGCATAGCAACACTCAACGGGGAGACCACCCGTGGTTGAAATCGCCCCTTATGGGGCGCAGCGACGCTGCACTCCTCCTGGCTCTGGCCCTCGCTGCACACCCATGGTGGGTTCACAGCCTGCCAGGCTTCCTGGGAGAGCTTCTTTCCCGAAGCCTCCACCGCAGGTGGGGGTAGCTCTGACCGAGGCGGGCAAGGCTCGAGGGCACCTTCGCTATGGGTTCTGCTCTTGCAGCGCCATTTCGCGCAACTTGAATTTCTGGGGTTTGCCGCTGGCGGCGCGTGGCCAGTCTGTGACGAAGCGCACCCGATCTGGCACCTTGTAGGCGTCCAAGCCCATGCGGCAGTAATCGAGGACTTCTCGGGCTGTCATCTCGGCGCCTTCTTCCAAAATGATGAAAGCCCATGTCCTTTCTCCCAGGATGGGTGCTGGCACGCCGACGACGGCCGCTTCCCGGATCTTCTCGTGGCTCATCAGGTAGTTTTCGATTTCGGCCGGGTAGATGTTTTGCCCACCCCGGATGATCATATCTTTTTTGCGTCCCACGATGCGCACATAACCTTGCTCATCCATCGTGGCCAGGTCCCCGGTGTAGTACCACCCTTCCTCGTCCACTACCTCTGACGTTTTGTCTGGGGCGCGCCAGTAGCCCAGCATCACGCTGTCGCCACGACAGGCCAGTTCACCGACCTGGCCCCGTGGCACCTCCCGTCGTTCCTCGTCCACGATTTTAATCTCCATGCCGGGCATGGGTTGTCCCACCGTCTCAGCCTGCAAATCGTCCGAATCTTCCAGGCTGGTAGCGGCGATACCTCCAGCCAGCTCCGTAGTGCCAAAACCGATATGAATGGCACACCCAAGCCGTTTCTGAATCTGACGGGCCAGGTCCGGTGGACAGGGCGCGGAGCCGGTGCCACAAATCAGCAGAGAGGAGAGATCATAGCGGTCCAGGTCCTCCATCCGCATCAAAACGGAGAGGGCCATCGGCACAGCGATGAGAACGGTGACCCGTTCCCTTTCGACCAGTTGCAACGCCTCCAGCGGGTGGAATCTGGGCATAATGACCAGCCTGTCGCCCATCAACAACGCTTGTAGCATCACCTCCACTCCGGTGATGGTGTGGAAACCCGTCGTTGAGAGGAAGGTCTGGGGGCGACCTGCGGCCCGCAACAGGCGCTCTCCATATCTGGGCAAGACCTTGGCCAGGCGTTCCAAGGTCTTCAGCGAGGGTTTCTTGATCCACATCTCCCGCAGCTTGAGGCTGGCCAGCACAGGAGTCATCAGGCTCCGATGGCTGTGCATGGTGCCCTTGGGCACTCCTGTTGTCCCTGAAGTGTAAAGGAGGGCCAGGAGGTCCTCGGGAACGACATGGGGTGGATGAAAAGAGACCGGCCCTGCGGACATCAGATCGGCCAGGCGCAGATCGGACTCTGTCCCTCCCTCGGCCAGGATGAGATGCCGCAGGCTGGGGACCTCTGGCCGCAGGTCTTCGATCATCTGTCTGCCCTCGGCTGTCCCTAGCCAGCCTGAGGCCACGACGGCTGCCGGCTCCGAATCGCGCAGGAGGTGGCTCAGTTGGCCGTGACGCAGTTGGGGGTTGATGGGGACGATGACCGCGCCCAGTTCAGCCAAAGCGAAGAAGAGATAGACGAACTCCGGCCCGGGGGGCAAGGCGACCGCTACTTTGTCTCCTTTGCCAATGCCCAATCGGTCCAGGCCGCAGGCCAGGGCTGTCATCCTGTCGGCGACCTGACCGTAGGTCGCTCGTGTCTCGCCGCAAATGAGAGCCTCTCGCCGGGGATGTCTGCCAGCCACCTGCCGGAAGGCCTGGGCCATGGTCATACTGGTGGTGATCATCGTTGTTTCGCACTTTTTACGTTTCTAGATTAGCATCTGATAGATCCGATAGTGCTTGTAGCGTTCCGCTCCCAGGCGCCCGGCCAGGTAATTAACCGCCAGGTTTTCCTCGGAGGTCAGGGAGCCGTCCAGCCACTTGTATCCTTTAGCGAACACCACTTTGAGGGTCTCCAGGTAGAGGAGGGCATCAATACCCCGTCGCCGGTACTCTTCCAGAACGCCCATCAGCTTGAAGGTGACGACATCAACGCGGCGTCTGTACCACCATAGCTTGAGCCAGCCGATAGGGAAGAGCCGGCCGTTGAGATGGATCAGGATACGATTGATGTCAGGCATGGAGACACAAAAGCCGACGGGCTGGCCATCCATCTCGGCGAAAAGAACCAGGTCTGGGTCCAGGAAGGGGCGTATCCCGTTAGCCAGGCGGCGGAATTGGTCCTTGCTCATGGGCACATGGTCGCGCAGGTGGGTGAGGGTGGTGTCGAAGAGATAGTGGGCGGTGGTCACCTCTTCCTCCCAGTTCTCCATGCGCACCCTGCGGATGGTGACACCGCTGCGCTGGCGGGCGGCTTCGGCGACTCGCAGGAGTTCGGGGGGAATATTCTCCAGCTCGGCACCGATCTGCGAGCGGAAAGCGCGCCAGGCATAGTCATCCACAAATTTCTCCATGCCATAGCGTTCGAGAAAAGTCTTGTAATAGAGGGGGGTGTGGGCGGCCAGCATGACCGGCGGGCAGTCAGCGCCCTCGATCAGCACGCCGGGGGCATCATTGTGGGTAAAGTTGGTAGGACCGCGCAGGATGGTCATGCCCCGGGCTTTCACCCATTGGCGGGCAGTATCCAGCAGGCGCTCGGCCACGGCATAGTCCTCGATGACCTCGAAGAAGCCGAACCCTCCTACCTTCTCGTTAAAATGCTCGATGGCCAGTTTGTTGACGAAAGCGGCAATCGTCCCCACCACCTCTCGGCCTCGGCGGGCCAGGAAGAGGGCCACCTCAGCATGGCGGTAGAAGGGGTTCTTTTCGGGGTTCAGGTAATCGAGGCGCTCGGAAATCAAAGGGGGGACCCAATTGGGATCGCCCTTGTAGACGCGCCAAGGGAACTTGACAAAAGCCAGCAAATCGCGCTGGGTGGTGACTTCTTGGATGTGGATGGGTGAAGTCATCTCTCCTTCTCTCCTGCACACCGGTAAACCGGCCCTCATTCTAGACTGACCGGTCAGTTTAATTATAGCACAGGAGTTGGATTTGTCAAGGTGACGTCACCTGAGGGGCTTGCGCAGCGGAAGCCCGGGGAGCTTGAGGGGTACCCCCTCAACTCCACTTTCCCGGCCCTGAGCGCAGGAGCAGTAAGCCGACCTCTCACATCCCCCGACCCACTAGCAAACCCAGAACCGAGGGAACTTGACATATCATGATATTTTATGTATAATACTCACCGATTATGTCTTCTATGTCTGGGAATCTGGCTTGAGTTGAGGGCCTTCCCATCTACCTGGACTTTGGACCGGCGCTTCTACCCTATCGGGAACAGGGAGCTTCAGGATCACCTCCACAAGATAGAACCCGCCTAGCAGCCTGTCAGAGTAAACCAGGTGAAGCGTCTTTAGAGCTCCGGAGTGGAGGCTTTAGCCGGGGTGCAATGGCCAGATTCCGGCTGAAGCCTCCCAGAATGTCTCTCCGACAGGCTCCTAGAGAGCCTGCTCTGAGCGCCTCGGCTGAGCTCGGAAGTTCTGTCGAAGGGCTCGACTCCAAAGTCCAAAACTACGGAGGGTGGCAATATGAAAAGAAAACCGATTTTTCTTGTTGCCCTGGCCTTGAGCCTCTTGGTGATGGGCCTCCTTGTGGCTGGTGGGACCATGGCCGGTGAGCCGACGTTACGCATCACCATCAGCCCTCGGACAGGTCCCCCCGGCACGGAGATCCATGTGACCGGCGAAGGCGCTCATGCCGATAAACCGGTGAAGGTGGCCTTTGTCACCTCCGGTGAGAGAGGCACCTCCCTGGCTCAGGTCGAGGTCACCCCCCAGGCCGACGGCACTTTCACGGCCACGATCACCGTGCCCGCCGGAACAGGAGGCGGGACCTATGCCGTCCGTGCCGAGCAAATCAATCCCCGGACCGGCAACTTGATTCATTACTGGTGGAACAGCTTCACCGTCACCGGCGTGGCGCCGGCCACTCCCGGGGCGACGGCCTCCGTCGAGCCCACTGCCACCGGTGTCGCCTCGGCCACGCCCGAGGCGACTGCTCCCATTGTACCGACCATTACGGCGACGGAACCCGTCTCTGCCACGGCCACCGCTACTCCGGCCGCAACGGTCGTTGCCACCCCCACCACGGGGGGGCTGCCAACTACCGGGGGGGAAAGCTCAAAATCCGGCCCCCTGACGTTGATTGTCATCGCCATCGTGGCCACGCTTGGGGTGTTGATGGCTTTGGGGGTTGGCCTCTGGCAGACGCGCAAAGCGTAACGGCTACGGCTCCACTTTGAACTGCCCATCCACCTCCCGCAGATAGCCCATCGGCATTTGCTGGTCGTGGTCGAAGATGAGCAGCGCTCCCTTCTCCCAGGCCCACTGCCGGATGCTCCGCCTGGTCTCGATGGTCTCCAGGGGCTCCACATCGTAGGCGGGCACCCAGGCCAGCCGCTCCATCATGATGGCCAGGGGCGAGAGATCGCCTAGGTAGATGGCCACCTTGCCCTCTGATTCGATGACCACACTCTGGTGGGCACGGGTGTGGCCCCGCGTGATGATGCAACGTAC